>JBLNFG010001132.1:0-13989 GCA_050263495.1 Myxococcales bacterium
GAAGACAACGGCGGAAGATTCCCTAACGAGATACGGGCCACGGTGGAGGATGTCGCCAAGCGAGGCGCGACCCCACTCGTCGTGGCTGAGGTAGCGCGCGTGCTTGGCATCGTACAGCTGAAAGACATCGTCAAGGGGGGGATCCGAGAACGCTTCGCCGAGATGCGTCGGATCGGGATCAAGACCGTGATGATCACGGGTGACAACCCACTCACCGCCGCTGCGATCGCGGCCGAGGCCGGTGTCGACGACTTCCTCGCGGAAGCAACACCCGAGGCAAAGCTCAGGACTATCCGCGACTACCAGCAAAAAGGTCATCTCGTCGCGATGACCGGCGATGGTACGAACGACGCTCCTGCGCTGGCACAAGCCGATGTTGCCGTGGCCATGAATACCGGTACGCAGGCGGCGAAGGAAGCCGGAAACATGATCGATCTCGACTCGAATCCGACGAAGCTACTCTCAATCGTCGAAATCGGTAAGCAGTTGTTGATGACGCGTGGCGCCCTCACGACGTTTAGCATCGCCAACGACTTGGCGAAGTACTTTGCGATCATTCCCGCAGCCTTCGTCACCGTCTATCCGGCGCTCGGCGCACTGAACGTGATGGCACTGCATTCGCCTACGACCGCGGTACTGAGCGCGGTCATCTTCAACGCACTCATCATCATCGCGCTCATTCCCCTCGCCCTGCGGGGGATCCGCTACCGACCCTCACCGGCGCTGGTCCTATTACGACACAACCTGCTCGTCTACGGCCTGGGTGGCGTCCTTTTGCCATTCCCGTGTATCAAGGTCATCGACGCCGCGCTCACTATTCTGGGGGTAGGCTGAAGGCAAGCTCATGTTCACCCATCTCCGTCCCGCGGTCGTTCTTCTCGCCCTGTTCACGCTCGTTACGGGCGTCGTGTACCCGAGCGTCGTGACTGGGCTGTCGCAAGCGATATTTCCAATCGAGGCGAACGGAAGCCGTATCGAGCGCAACGGTCACGCGCTTGGTTCGAACCTCATCGGGCAACCCTTTCGTGAGCCGCGCTACTTCTGGGGGCGGCCGTCCGCGACCGCTCCGTGGAGCTATCACGCGACGGCCTCAGCAGCTTCCAACCTTGGCCCAACGAATCCGGCGCTGTTTACCGCGGTGCGCGATCGGATTGCGGCGCTGCGCGCGGCCGATCCGGACGGCGCAGCGTTACCGATTCCTGTCGATCTCGTGACCGCGTCCGCAAGCGGCCTCGATCCACACATTTCTCCGGCTGCTGCGCTGTACCAAGTCCACCGTGTAGCGCTAGCTCGAGGCGTGGCGGACGAACGGGTCCGATCGGTCGTGATCGCCCATATCGAGCAGCGCGCGTTCGGGTTCCTTGGCGAGCCGCGGGTGAATGTGCTGCGGCTCAACCTGGCGCTTGACGAGTTGCCCCTGTCCGGGGCCAAACTGTGGTGGTGAACGGACCTTTCGACGCATGAGTGAACCACCCGACAGACCCGATCCGGATGCATTGCTGGAACGGATGCAAGAGGAGGAATTTCAGGCGAGGCGCGGGAAGCTCAAGATCTTCTTCGGGTTCGCGCCAGGGGTGGGCAAGACCTACCGCATGCTGCAAGTCGCTCGCGACTTGGTGAGCGATCAACAGTGCGACGTGGTCGTGGGATTCGTCGAGCACCACAAGCGTCGCGAAACCGCTCAGCTCGTGCTGGGGCTCGAGCTGCTTGCGCGCCGTAAAGTCGAGTACCGCGGATGCAAGCTCGAGGAATTCGATCTCGACTTGGCACTCGCTCGCAAGCCCAAGCTGATCTTGGTCGACGAACTGGCACACACCAACGCGCCCGGGGTGCGGCATCCCAAGCGTTGGCAAGACGTCGAGGAGCTACTCGATGCCGGCATCGACGTTTTCACGACGATGAATGTGCAGCACCTCGAGAGCCTGAATGACGTGATTGCGCAGATTACTCACGTTCAGGTGCATGAAACCGTGCCAGACTCGGTGCTCGATCGTGCCAACGCGGTCGAGCTCGTAGACATCGCACCGGAGGAGCTGCTGCAGCGATTAACGGAAGGTAAGGTCTATCTTGCCGACCAAGCCCAACGCGCGGCAGAACACTTCTTTCAGCGCGGGAACCTGTTAGCACTCAGGGAGCTTGCACTGCGCAGAACCGCTCAGCACGTCGACGAGGACGTGCGGGAGTACCGCGAGCAGCATGGCGTCGCGTCCCCGTGGCCGGCAGGCGAGCGTATCTTGGTGTGCGTCGGACCTGCACCAAGCTCGGGGCGTTTGGTTCGTACCGCTGCGCGGATGGCGGCTGGACTGCGCTGTCCGTGGGTCGCATCGTACGTGGAAGTCACCAATGCCCGTCCAATCAGCGAGGCGGATCGCGAGCGGCTCGAGACACATCTGCGTGTTGCCGAGGCGCTGGGGGCTACCATCGCACGCTTGCCTGGTCCGAGCGTGTCAGCCGCGCTACTGCAGTACGCTCGCAAGCACAACGTAACGCGGCTAGTCATTGGCAAGCCCACGCACTCACGGTTGCGTGATCGCCTGCGCGGTTCGCTGCTCGACGAAGTGGTTCGCGGAAGCGGCGATATTGACGTTCACGTCATTCGTGGCACTAGCACCAGCGAGCCGCCGCACCACGACACGTCGGCAACGGGGCATCGTGCTCCGGCCCTGTACTATCTGGCCGCAGCAGTGCTCGTCACTGCGACGGTTGGATTGTCGATCGCGGCTCGCGCGCTCTTGAAGTTGCCCGATCTCGAGATGCTGTTCCTGCTCGCCGTCATGGTGACGGCGGTACGCTTCGGTCGCGGGCCGTCGGTCTTTGCTGCTGCAACGGGGATCGCGTGTTACGATTTCTTCTTCGTGCCGCCGTTTCACACGTTCTCGGTGGAAGATCAGCGTTACGTGCTGACATTTGCCATGATGTTTGGCGTCGGCTTTACCATGAGTGAGCTTGCCGAGCGGCAGCGTCGGCAGGAACGCGACGCCCTCGCTCGAGAGGAGCGCACCGCCGCATTGTATGCGTTGGCACGCGAACTCGCCGCGACGGATCACTCGCCCGAGATTGCCGCGATCGCCGCTCGACATGCAGCGGATCTATTCGCGGCGCGCGTGGTCGTACTTGGCGCCAAGAGTGGCGGTGAGCTCTGCGTGCTGGGGGCAATGCCGGATGGAATGCAGCTGAATGAGAAGGATCTCGCGGTGGCGAAATGGAGCTTCGATCACGCCGCCTTGGCTGGGTTCGGGACGGAGACGTTGCCAGGCTCCGATGCACTGTGTGCGCCGCTTCGAGCGGGGCCATCGCGCCTTGGTGTGCTTGGGTTGGTGCTAGGCGAGAAAGTCGCAAGTCGGACCGAGCAGCGAGCGCTCTTGGACGCCTTCTGTCAGCAGATTGCCATCGCTCTCGAGCGCGCGCGTCTCTCCGAAGAGGCGAAACAATCGGCCCTTCGCGTCAGAACGGAGGAAATGCGAAACTCATTGCTTTCGGCCGTGTCGCACGATCTGCGGACGCCCTTGGCATCGATCACTGGCGCGGCGACCTCGCTGCGCGATGATCCGAACTTAAGCATTACGACCAAGGCTGAGTTCGTCGAGTCGATCGTGGATGAAGCCGAGCGACTCGAACGACTGGTGGCGAATCTTCTCGATATGACGCGACTCGCGTCCGGCGTGAGGCTCCGGCGCGACTGGGTTCCGCTCGAGGAGATGGTTGGTTCTGCGCTCACGAGGCTCGAGAGTCGACTGGGAGCACGCGCCGTTGCGGTTTCGATCGCACCGGACGTGCCGCTCCTTTCCGTGGATCCGGTCTTGTTCGAACAGGTCTTCGTGAATCTGCTAGAAAACGCCTGCAAGTACACGCCAGCAGGAAGCCCGATCGAGATCGTTGCACGAAGTGGGGGCGAGGGCGTCGAGATCGACGTGATTGACCATGGCCCAGGGCTACCAAGCGGCGCCGAAGCGCAAGTCTTCGAGAAGTTCTATCGCGGCTCGCACGTCGGCATCTCTGGAGTAGGGTTGGGGTTGCCGATCTGCAAGGGTGTCGTCGAGGCTCATGGCGGCTCGATTCGGGCGGTGACACGTCCAAGCGGTGGTGCGACCTTTCGAATTGCGATTCCCGGTAGAGGTACGCCCCCATCCGTGCAACCAGCGGGAGGCGTCGTATGAGCGGCGTTCTAGAGAGAAGCTAGCACGGTGTGCCGCGGAGCTCACTCAGTGCCAGCAAGAGTCTCTGCTTGGGTTGTTCCCCAATAATCCGCTCCACTTCACGGCCCTCTGCGTCAATGCTGACGAAGGTTGGTACGAGCGTCACTCGGTAATGTTCAGCCAGGGAACGGCCATTGCTGTCATCGATGTTTACGCGCGCAATGAGCCCCGACGGACAGCGCTGCTCGAGTTCGCTCACGATGGGATGCATCTTCTTGCACGAGGGACACTGACCACTGACGAACTCCACCAAAGCTGGGCCCTGCGGCATCTGCTCGATTTGGCCGGCGAGTGTCGGCGGTGCCGCTAGATGCTTGGTGTCGCAAGCGGCGGTGGCATTCGCGTCACAGCCTGGAGGGGGGGACGGCATGGGCTTGAGCATCGACAGGGTGTTGGTCGCAAGGAGTGCTCCGACGCCGATCAAAAGCGCGCCCGTGGCCCGCTGCATAAGCGGAGTGTAGGCGCGTAACTTGCGTGACAAGTCCAACAAGCGTGAGGCGGCAAACGATGCCGCTATCAGCGGCGTAGAGAGTCCGAGCGCGTACGCTCCGAGCATGACTCCCGCCGTGGTTGCGTCGGCGCTGGAGGTTGCCGCGTACGTAAGTGCAGCTCCAAGTACTGGACCCACGCATGGCGTCCAACCCACTGCGAAGGCTGCACCGAACAGGGCTCCACCACCGAAACCACCGACACTTGGAACGCGGCTGAGTAATGGCCTGGCTTCTCTATCGAGCCAGGGAATCCTCAGAATGCCGAGCAGCTTGGCGCCAAATAGCAACATGAGAATGCCGGCCGCGATCCCCATGGGTTGGCGATATTGAACTAAGGTCGCCGCAATGGTTGACGCGCCGATGCCGAGCGCGACGAACACCGCGCTAAGACCTACGGCGAAGCCCAGTCCGGCTAGCCTCAGCCGGCGCTTCGCGTGGGCTTCGTTCCCCCCACTCGATTGCGCGCCAGCGAGAACGGCGAGGTACATTGGGAGCAGAGGCAACACGCACGGGGAAGCAAAGGTGAGCAGTCCTGCTCCGAAGAGGGCTAGAAGGGGTCCTAGGGCCATGGTTTTTCTCTCATAAAGCGGGCGTGCCTCGAAGGACAGGCCGATACACAGGTACGAGCCAGCGCGTGACCAACGAGGTTCGCCACTGACATGGATTGAGTGCAAAAGGGGCGAAAATGGGGAATATTCAACGGCAGCGGGGAGCCCGTCCTCGTGGCGACTGGCTGCGTGTCGAGAACCCCCCTAACGAAAACAACTGGACCCTCTGCGCTGCGTCTCTTGCTGTCGCATCAATTCGCGCAGCTGGGCACTTGAGGCACCGCCCGTGCTGCCCAGCGTGCCGTAGTCGATGCTTCCTCGACCTTGCTCTGCCACCCTCTTGCGCGTCAAGCGCTCTGAATCGATGGACCACTCTAGAGCCGCTAGAAACCGGTGGTCGGTGAATTCGTAAGCGTCGACGGAGCTGCGGCGCGCAGTGAGCTCGTATCGAGTGAGAAACCGCAATTGGGCAATCGGTGGCAAATAGAGAGCGCCCGTTCCTTGCCATTGAACGTCGCGGCGCGTGCTCAAGCTCGAGAAGTAGCCGCCCGAGCGGAAATGGTTGTCCACGGCGACTGCGAGCGTTGCCCCGAGTTCGAAGTCGTGGGGTAAGTAACGCCGCAGCTGCGACACCGCGGTGAATCCCCCGAGATCGTACGCTTGGTTTTTCGCGTCGTGGTAACGCCCCGAGAGGCCGCCGAGGAACCGTGTCTGGGCTCCCCACTGGGCGGCCCAGCCCAGCGTCGCGTCGAACTCGGCCCTCGACCGGGCCAAATCGCGGAAGGCACGATGCCCGCCCCCAATCATTAGCAGTACGGAATGGGGAAGCTCGAGTTCGAATTCGCCACGTTTGCCCTCAGAAAACCAGATCGGCCCCGCTGCATAGCGATCCCCGCCCTGGATCTGAGTGCCATCGAACACCGCAAGCCAGGTGACCCGAGGAAGTTCGCGTCGTAGCTGGAACCCTGCGCGTCCCGTGATGGTTCGAAAACTCAGCGCCGAGGTTTCGCCAGACCAGAGTTGCTGCGCCCGCAATTGGCCTTCCAGGAGGGGACGCACGGTGCCGGCGTTGAGCAGCATCCACCTCAGCCGTGCGTCGATGATGCCAATAGGCGTTCCGGAACTCTTGCGAGCCGCCTGATCGATGGGTGAACCCGCAAGGCCGTGGCTGGTCCAGCCTAGCGCCAAATTCGCGAGCCCGGTGACCCTCGCCGTTCGTTCAGGTTCCGTCTCGCCACCCAGGTACGCAAGTAGCGCCTCATCCTCCTCGAAGAGCGCTGGGCTGTTGCGAGCCACTTCGAGATGTTCGGTTGCGGGCACTTGTTTCTTTTCCAACAGATCGAGATAAGCGGCAATCAAGTGCCACCGCGCCTTCACCTCCGGCGGTGAGCCGCACCCGGGACCGTCCAAGAGCTCGCGCGCCGGACGGATCAAACCTTGACGCATCTGTATCCAGATCAAGAGCATGCGAGGGTTGCAAGCCAACGCGTGTTCCTCGATGTATCTGCTGAGCACCCGAGTTGCCCAAGCGGTGTTGCCCTTGCGCATATAGGCTTTTGCCAAGGCCATCACCAGCGTTTCGTCCTCGGGACTGTGCGCAACGCCCGCCTTGAGCAGTTCTAGTGCCGCATCATCCTTCTGTTCGGCATGCAGCCGGCTTGCGCCCTGTATCAGCCTCGCAGTCGTTTCCGCGGGTGCAGACTCAACTTGAGCGAACGCCCACGTCGCCCACGAGCACTGCGAGAGGAGCAGCGCCGCCGTCATCATGAGCGTACGGTCGATGCCCTTGAGAGCCCTACGCCAAGGAGCGAGCGATTGCTGGTTGGTCGTCACTTGCTGCAGCCTTCCCGATTGAGTCATTCCTTACAGCTCTCTGCAGCAACGGAAACCCGCGTAGAGCGCCGTCCAGCTGGCATTGAAGGAGCAGTTCACCCGCGTGGCGGCAGAGGCGCAGTTGAATGCCCCGCCACGGAGTTCGTAGCCCCGTGGATCGAGCTCAGAAAGCACGGCTTCCCACACGTTGCCATTCATGTCGAACGTCCCAAAGTCATTGGTGCAGACGGGGAATTGACCCGTTGGCATCACCTTGAAGCAGTCGTAGGTGTACCCGCAATCCGCCGTGAGCGAGCACGCTGTCCCCGCAAGCGAATGCTCCGCGCAATAGTCGTCACAGAACGTGTCGACGCAGTTACACGCCTCTCGATTGAAGCTGTCGCCATACACGCACGTGGTTTGTCGAGGACCCGTGCAGGCGCCGGACCACTCTTGCGCCCGGCATAGATGCTTTCCTGCGGCGGCACATGCCGTTTGGAACTCCACCAAGTGCGCATCGGTCATTGGATTCACCATCCACGGCAATACCCCGGCGCGACTCAACGCTATCGCATTGTCCTCTCCCTGACTTACGGCCGTGGCATCGGCTCTCGACGCCTCATAGCGATCGACACAGTACGCGAAACCGAGTGTCGCCATTTCGGGAGGACAGGACTTTCCACAGGAGTCGCCCGTGCACGTTAGCGCAGGAATACAGCGATGGTTACGGCAACTGAACTGTGAGCCCGCGTCGCCGTTGCAATCGGCGTCCACCCGACACTGTAACTCACACTCTCCCCTGGCGTTACAGATCTTCGGCGCGGAACAGTCGTCACTGCTGTAGCACTTTTCATCGACGAGACACGCCGGCAAGAGGCCGCTCAGCACGACCATGAAGGCAGCGCGCCTCGCGGTGCGCCGCATGGGCGCATCGATACCTGCTCGAGGGCGATGCTCAGGGTGCAGCTTGGACATAGGACGTCCGATAACATGACCCGAGCTTGTTCTCCCTCGCGATTCGAGTGGAACCTGAAGCCTCAGGTAAACCGCGACCGCCCAGCTCTTGCCTCGAGACAGCCAGCTGGCCGTATGGAGGCGTTCGACACTTAGCCGGCATATCTCTCGTCTCAAGAGATTCGGGGCGGAAATGGCAATAGCTACTCGTTATCGATGCAAGAGTTCGTCAACTGGTAGTCCGTAAGCACCGGCGATCGACCGGAGCTATCGGGGATAGAAGGTCATTTCGAGCTCCAAGTGGGGAGATTCGGCCGCGAGCGGGTGGATGCTGTTATTGAGCTTCTCGAACACATTGACGGCGCAGCTGGAGCTGAGCGGACAATCTGCGGTGGTTCCGGTCGGCGTACTTCTCTGTGACTGTCTGCGGCTGAAGCGGCTCGGGGGGGGGCGGCAACAGTTTGGGGCCCTTCCGTTCGCATAGGTTATGCTGGCGTCCCATGAGGGAGGAGAACGAGGAGCTCAATGCAGCCCGCCGCGAAATCGAGTGCCTCACGCGAGAGGTGGCCCGACTTCGAGAGGAGTTGGAGACACAGCGCGCGCGGCAGGAAATCGACGAACACACGCGGGTCGAACAGGAGCTACGTGAAAGTGAGCAGCGTTTTCGTGAGCTCTTTGATCTTTTGCCCGCATCCATCAGCTTCAGTCGCAAATCCGATCACGTATTCCTCGAGGTGAATCGGGGGTTTGAGGAGGGGTCCGGTTACCGGCGGGAAGAGGCGATCGGTCGATCTGCCCGCGACCTCGAGCTCTGGGCTAGCCCAGAGGAGCGCGACACCCTGATGCGTTTGCTCGACAGCAGTAATGAAGTGCGCGGTCACGAGCTGCGGGTGAGTTCCAGACACGGCGAAGAGCGTCAAATGTCTTTCAGCGCCGTCACTGTCATCGTCGGGGGCGAGCCAGGGTGGCTGAGCGTGCTGACCGACGTTACGGCATTGAGAACGGCAGAGGAAGCGATTCGCGACAACGAGCGACGCCTCCAGCTCCTCGTCGAAAACGGTACCGATATCCTTGGCGTCATCAGTCCCGCTGGCATCCACGTATCGTTGCGTGGGCCCTTACTGCGAATCCTCGGCTATGAGCCAGCTGAGCTGATCGGGCGCAACGCGCTTGAGTTCATCCACCCCGATGACGTGTCCGCGGTTCGTGAGGTAGTCGAGGCGCTGGCCAACACGCCCGGGTTAGTCCGGCGCGTGGAGTGCCGCCACCAACACAAGCAGGGGAGGTGGGTGGCCGTGGAGGCCATGGGCACGAACCGGCTCGAGGAGCCTGGGATCAACGGTATCGTGATCAATGTTCGCGATATCTCCGAGCGTAAGGAGGCAGAGCAAGAGCGTGGCAAGCTTCACGAACAGCTCCAGCAGGCACTGAAGATGGAGGCGATTGGGCGACTCGCGGGCGGCGTGGCGCATGACTTCAACAACCTGCTCACTGCCATTCGAGGCAACCTCGAACTGGCGCAGCTGGAATTGGATCCGTCCGACCCGCTCCACCAGTATCTCGCCGAAGCCTCTCATGCTTCAGTCAGCGCCACGGATCTCACGCGACAGTTGCTGACCTTCTCGCGACGGCAGCTGATCGAGCCCAGAGTCATCAATGTCAATGAGCTGATCGGAAACTTGCGCAAGATGCTGTCCCGCATCATTGGTGAGGATATCGAACTCGCCACGACGTTTGCCGCAGATCTCGGCTCGGTCAGGATTGATCCCGGGCAGTTTCAGCAGCTTCTGGTCAATCTCTGTGTGAATGCGCGTGACGCAATGCCAGACGGCGGTAGGTTGGGTATCGAAACTGCGAATTGCGAGATCGACCTTGCGTTCTGCCACGCGCATCCAGACGTGCGACCCGGAAATTTCGTTCGGATCGTCGTGAGCGACAGCGGACACGGCATGAGCGAGGAGGTGCGGCAGCGCATCTTCGAGCCATTTTTTACCACCAAGGGCGAAGGACGTGGCACCGGCCTTGGACTCGCAATGGTGTTCGGTACCGTCAGGCAGGCAGGTGGGGTCATTGACGTGTACTCGGAGATCGACATGGGCACAACCTTCCGCATCTACCTGCCGCGCATCGAAGAAGCATCCGAACATATCGGGCGAGTCACCGCAGCAGCGGAGCTGCCGCGGGGTAACGAGGTCGTGTTACTCGTCGAAGACAGCGCGAGCGTAAGGGAGCTCGCGGCGGCAATGCTCAAACGACTTGGCTACCGAGCGCTCAGCGCTGCGAACGGGGGCGAGGCGCTTCTGATTGCGGAGCAGCATCGGTCATCAATTGCCCTCCTGCTCACCGATGTCGTCATGCCGGGAATGAACGGTCGCGACCTTAGCGAGCGGCTCAAGATGGTTCACCCTGAGATGCGGGTGCTCTTTACGTCCGGCTACACTGAGGACACGATTGTGCGCCACGGGGTCATGAATGAAACCATGCACTACATCGGTAAGCCGTACTCATTGCAGTCCTTGGCCGTGAAGGTTCGTGGCGTGTTGGACTCGACTAGGTGATACGCGTCCTTGACGTGCCGGGGCAGAGGAGCGCGCCCCGAAGGAGTGACTCGGTTCACCGAATTGCCGAGAGTACGAGCTCGCTCGTGCCCCTCCAACCAGACTGTCGCTCAGCCTGAGCAGATTCTTGTTTTCCGCGTCGTAGCGCACGAACAATGGACGATTCGACCATCGAAGTACCAGGTGCATGAGGCCTGTCGGCAATACGCGTTCGAAGACCCAACCCTCCGCAGTGTGCGTCGGGAGTGGTCCGGATTCCGCGTACTATACCGTGTGGACGAAGGACCTCAGTTCAGGACAGGCGAGCCGTGATAAGTCAGGCGTTCGTGAGGTTGGGGGAGGGCGACGGCGAGAGTGGCGGTACCGTGCGCGATCCGTTCGGGCACGAGTGGCTCATTGTTCATTCGATCGAGTCGGTCAGCCCCGAGGAGATGCAGGCGCGCTACACGAAGTTCTTTGCGTCTACCTAGGAGAAAAGGGTCGCCGCAGGCAGTATGCGCAGTAAGGGGGCTGCCCTCATGGGGGCGCGCCCAGTCAGGTGAGTCCCCGCGTTCCGGAGATGCGCAATCGAGACGCCGGTGCCTCGCGACGCGAGTACGATGCATAACGAACGTTGTCCGCGCTCACGCGCGCCGCCGCGAGGGAGCCCAGCTCCTGCTACGGGCTAACGATGAGCGGCGCACACCCATTGGACGGAACGCAGATGAACCCGATGCACGCTAACCACGGCCATGATGACCGCCAGCATTCCGGGACGCACCCTCACGCATCGTCACCCGAACAGGCGCAGGCAGTCGACCCGGTCTGCGGCATGCGAGTGGACAAGGCCGCTCCGCGCGGTGGAAGCCTCACTTGGGACGGGCAAACCTACTACTTCTGCAGCGAGCGTTGTCGCACCAGGTTTTCCGCGGAGCCCACGAGGTTCGTTCCCTCCACGGAACCTTCGCAGACGGCAGCGGTGACTTCCTCACGTGAACACGCCGCGGGCGATCGAGCGCAATCCCACTGGTACGTCTGCCCGATGGATCCTGACGTGCGTCAACCTGGCCCCGGCGCGTGCCCCAAGTGCGGAATGGCGCTTGAGCCGGAGCAGCCCGAGGCGGGATCGAGCGTGGAATATGTTTGCCCAATGCACCCGGAAATCGTTCGCTTCGAGCCAGGCGCTTGCCCGATCTGCGGAATGGCGCTCGAGCCGAGAACCGTGACGGCAGAGCCCACCGGCAGTCCGGAACTCGCCGACATGACACGGCGCTTCTGGATGTCAGGGCGACGGGCGCATCGTGGCCATGGCCGGCGACGGCATCAACGACGCGCCCGCACTCGCCCGCGCGCACGTGTGGGGTTCGCAATGGGGAGCGGCACCGACGTAGCGATGGCGACAGCAGGCGTCACGCTGCTCAGAGGCGACCTGCGCGGCATCGTGAAGGCACGCCAGCTATCACGTCAGGTGATGCGTAACATTCGGCAGAATCTGTTCTTTGCCTTTCTCTACAACACGCTCGGTGTGCCGGTCGCTGCCGGCATTCTCTACCCGATGTTTGGATTGCTGCTCTGTCCCATGCTTGCGAGTGCGGCGATGAGCTTGAGTTCCGTCTCAGTGATCGCCAACGCCCTGCGGCTGCGTAAGGCGGCGTTGTAGACGCAGAACAATACTACGGCTCCACTCTCGCCGGCGTCTCTTCGGGCGATTGCGGTGGGCGTCTTTTCGGGCGATCGCGTGGGCGTCGGACCACGGCGAGCATCGCTCCGGTCACGCCCGCTCAGTTCGAGCTTCGAAGCAAGGTCTTGCTGTCCAAGAGACAATTCGAAGAAGCACTGCGCCGTAAGCCCGCGTGGGCAACTGAACGGGCACGCACGTAATTCCTGAGCAGCATCAGCAAAACGTAACGCGCTGAGTTGGCTCCACTCGTAGCGGAACATCGTGAACTCGAACAGTTGCAGAGGGCTCGGCCGCATCAAGTCCCGACAGGGATTCGGGTCGGACAGCGCCGTGCACGCCAGACAATGTGCGCCCGGGTGCGAGCCGAAAGCGTCAGGAATTTGACACTAGCGTTCGGCGACGAAGTTCGCGTAATTCTCGTACTGCAGTCACTCGGCTCGATGTCGAATCTTAGGTGACCGGGGAAACTCACGGAGTACGAAATCATGGCTCAGATGCTAATGCGTCGCTTTGCGCCTTGCGCAGGTATGATCGGAATGGCAGCGCTCACCACGGCCTGTGCTACGCAAAGAGAGGAACGGAGCGAAGCGGGCGACGAGGCTGTCGCCACGGCGATGCAGCCGGTATTTGTCAACGGCGACTTCGAAGCAGGGACGAACTACGACCCTCCGCCGAGTTGGACTGTTACGAGCTACTTGCTCGCCGAAACGGGCACCACGTACCCTCCGCAGTCTTTCAACGATCTCCACCTTGCTGCGGGCGGTGCAGCTGCGACCTATACGTGGGTATCTGCGAGCGGGCCAGAGCAGCAGAACGATCCCACCCTCGGAGCCAGCCTGAAATGGCCAAAGTTTGGCGATAAGGCCGCGATCGTCAACTACTATCGCAACTTCTCCACCAACGCTAACTCGATGAAGCAGACGATGACGGTTGGCGCGGGTGACGTTGACCCCGCAGACGGCAAGACGCACGTGCGGTTCACGGTAGCTCCAGTGCTGGAGAACCCAGGCCACGATCCAGCACTGCAACCGTTCTACTGGGTACAGCTCAGGAACGTCACCAAGAACACGACCCTGTACAAGGACTTCAATCGGAGCGCCCAGCCAGGCGTACCGTGGAAAGTGGTGACTACTGGCGGAGGCGGCGGGACTGAGTACAACTATACCGACTGGCAGCTGGTCGATATTGCTCCGGGTCCAACGGAGCTTGCGCTTGGCGATCAAGTCGAACTCGAGGTAATCGCCTCGCGCTGCGCCTGGTCCGGTCACTTGGGGTACGTCTACGTCGACGGAGTGGGCTCGACCATTCCGGGCCTATTCGTGGCCGCCATAGGTCCGAGCGCGCAGAATTCCGGCAGCAATATCACGTACACCCTGAACTACAAGAATGGCGGCACCGTAACCGCCAACGGGGTGAAGCTCGACTTCAATACGCCACCCAACACCACTTGGATCGGTTACACCGCGCCGGGGATCACCTGCACCGCGCCAGCGGTGGGTGGTACGGGGCTCGCGACCTGCACGGTCGGCACGGTAGCGCCCGGATCGGGCGGCAGCTTCCAGGTAACGGTCAAGATCAACGCGGGAGCGACCGGCACGATTACCAACGGCAACTATTCGGTCTACGGCACGGGGATCTCTCCACTGCTTGGGCCAAAGGTGTACACGACCATCACCAGTGGAGTCACCTACGCAGATCTCGCCATCACCAAATCCAATGGCGTGGCTGGGGTGGCTTGGGGCACGCCAGTAACTTACACGATCGTTGCCT
>JBLNFG010001133.1:0-5231 GCA_050263495.1 Myxococcales bacterium
AATTGTCACACTCTCTGTCATCCAGCTTGCAGCAAGCATCCGACTCGCAACGCATCCCCAGACAGCAGGACCCGATGCCAGCACCACATTTTGAGCCTGCTTTGGCGAGACATTCAGGCGCTCCCCCATCCTCACCTGAGCCACCAGTTCCGAACCATCCGCCACTCGGGTTGCCCTTCCCCCCTGTCCCCGTGCCACCAGTAGCAGTTGGGGCACGTTCCACGGCGACGAGCGGTTGCTCGCTGCAGCCAAACGCGACGCCCAGAGCAGCTCCAAACAGGATCAAGAGCAGTCCGCCCCGAGGCACTACCGAGTGCCCCGGTCGGACAAACCTAGTTGAGTAACGGGAGCCTGACGTCACTGGTCCTCAGTGTATCGCGAAGAAGATGGAAGTTCATTGGGCGCTAGAAAGCCCATCCCGTCCCCGCTTTGGCGACGAAATTCCAAGCAGAACCGTCGGCAACGGCAAGGCCAACGGCCTCAATTCGCGGAACCTGCCACTTTACCAATGCGCCCACATCAGCCAGCAATCGGAAATGTCCGCCTACTCGCCACGCGAGGGTGACCCCACCGGTGCTGAATAATGACCAGACCTTGGCATGGTGCCCAACCAGCCCCTTGGAGGCGCTCGCCTCTACCGTCGCGTTCACCGAATACCGCGCCATCCCAAGCGAGAGAAAGGGTTCGATGTCCACCGGCTCCGCAATTTCGAAACGTATTCGGGAGTCCAGCCCGAAGTATTCTTGATCCACCGAGATTGAGTACTGGTCCGATCTGGCATTGACGTGGTTGATGTACGGACCAGCCCCAAAGACTCCGACTGCCATCCTTGGAGTGAAGTACCACGCCAGCGCCAAACTCGGAGCCGTGGCCCAGCGGAACACATCCGACGTACGCAAGAATGTGTAAGAGGCAGCAAGGCGAACGTGCTTTCGAGCCCACAGCGGGGTTGGTGTCTGCACGGGTGATGACGAACGTGCTGCTTTTGGGGGTGCCGGGCCCTTCACGGGCTGTGCCGCTTTTCTGGCAGGCGGAATCAGTGCCGGCGTTTGCTTAGTCTCAGGTTTGGGCTTTTCCTGGGCTAATGGGGGAGGCGCTGGTGTGCCGGCAAGCGATTCAGCGTCGGCACGCCCGGTTGTGCTTAGCGGAGCCGTGTCTGGAGCTAGTTTTGCTTGCCGTTGTTGTTCGAGCTCGATGCGCGCCCCCTGCAGGAAGTCGACCGTTCGCAAGGCGAAAACCCCCACGGCATCTCGCTCCTTGGCAGATACACGGAGATTCCGCGTCACCTCCAGGTTCAGGCTTGGATCTGACGCCCAAATCGACGTGGTGATCTCGGAAGATGAGACCGCCACTTCGACGACCGCACTCGCACCAAACTTAGCAGCAACCTGCTTCGTCTCGTTGGGGGTCGACATCGGGTTGACCACGACCGACACGATCCCCTCGGCCGCTAGCTCGGAGCGCAAACGCAATTCGTAGGGCGTTGGATCCGTGTGATCAGCCGTACGTACTAGTACCAGCACCGTAGGAGCTGCCCATGCGACGCCACTCAAGCTCGACAACAGTAGCCATACAAAGAGAAAACAGGACCACGCACGCAACTGCGTAAGGTTTGGTCTGAAGTCGCTCCGACTCAAGGCGCGACTATCTTACGCGCAACTCCAGCGTAAGGCCCCTCCGGGAAACGACGAACGTACTCTTCGGCCAGCCGCTGGACGTCGCTTCGACTTCCAGTGGCCTGGGTCAGCAGCAAGCGCCGCCCCATCGCCTCGGCAACCAACGCACCCCGAGGCGCCTCTTGCTCGTACCGCTCGTACCAGCGTCGGGCTTCTTGCGGCGATGACTCGGTCATGCGCCCCATCAGGAATGCAGCTGAAGCCGCCACCGGTGACCCAACGAAACGCTGACGCAAGGCCTTATACGCATCTCTGCCGAGACTGCTCCGCCCAGAGAACCTAGCCGCGTTAGCTAGCGCCATGATTTCCGGCGCGGTCGCCGTTGCGAGTACCTGAGGAATTCCCCGGCGCTCGGCTTCGCGGATCACGGCCGAGTACTCCCCGCGTTTGACCTGCCCCTCCCAAGTCGTAGCGCGGTGGCCGTTCGCGGGCGATGGATTCGCGACGGCAGCTCCCACCTCAGGACCTGCCGCGAGCGGGACCTCCTTCACCTGTGGAGCGGAAGGCAGGTCCAACTCTCGCTGCTGATTGCGTACCTCGGTGATCTCTGATCCGAGGCCAGCGCGATGCACGAACCGTTGCGCGCCGCGGATCTCTACTGGCTGACTGATACCCGGCCCTTCAACGGTAACTACGCCGGAACGCATCACGAGGTCGAACATCTGCGTCTTGGGATCGAACTCGACGGTAAATGCAGTGCCGTGCACGCGCACGCTATACGGGCCGGCCATGATGGTCCAGTCCGCGCGATCGCGATGAACCACATCCACAGCGGCGCGCCCAGTTTCCAGCAACACCGTTGCTCCGCGGGCAGTGGTCGCCGCAACCCGCGCACGTGCGCCGGGATTCAGCTCGACGACGCTTCCCTCGGTGAACTTGATGTCCAGTGGAGCGTCGCCGGTGGGAGCGACGTACGCCCCGATTCTGCCTGGATCCGTACTTGGAAGTACTCGGAACTGGATAGCCGCTTGCCGGTTCTCACCCATCCACCGTGTCGCGCCGAATGTGACGAGCACCGATGCGGCTACAGCGGCGGACACCATCGTAATGCGGGCGCGCCGACGCTTTTGCCCCAAACGTTCGGCTCCAGCAAGAACCCCCTGCCGCAGCGCGTGTTCCGACGACTCTCGTTCGGGAACCGGAACGCTCGCGTCCAACCATCCACCAATTCCAGAGAGACGCTCGTCCATCATGACTGCCCCCCATCTGTTGGCAGCTCGGAGATGCGGCTAGTCGGAGGCGGCTCTGCCTCCAGTCGTTCCATCATTAGCTTTGAAAGGACTGGGTCGCGACGAGCAGACTCCTTGAGCTTGGACTCTGCTCGGGACAACCAGCGCTTGACCGTGGAAAGGGAGCAGCCACACGCGGCAGCGACCTCGGCGAGCTCGTAGCCTTCGACATGTCGAAGCACGTACGCGATGCGCCCGCTCGATTCCAGCCTGTCCAGAGCGCGGTAAAGATGACGAAACCGCTCAGCCGTAACTGGGTCGTAAGCAGGTGAAGTGGTGTGTTCGGCGAGCGTATCCAACCCGACGAAGCGTCGAATTGCGCGCTTACGCAACTCGTTACGCGCCAACCTCATCGCCACGCTCACCACGAAACTACGGAGCGCTGAGGGATCACGCAGGGTGTGACAACGATCGAGGACCGTAACGAAAGTGTCCTGCTCGAGATCGTCGATGTCGTAGGCACTCCCTAGGACGCGAAACAGGCTGCGCCGAACTACGTTCGAATAGGAGCTGATCAGGTGCGATACAGCGGCGGGCTCCTTGCGCTGCAGCTGCTCAACCAGCTCCTTGTCGCTGATCACCCCCGGGCGCAGGCGCAAGAGATTGCCCCGCGACGGTTTCGCTGGAGCTTCAGGGATCTGAGACATGAGAGGTTGGAACACCGGACACCCTCACAGTGTTTCCCACCAACGGCCGTGGCTCAAGGGAGTCGTACGATACGAGGGGCAATTGATATCCGAAAAAGCCCACCAACAACCGGCCAACCAGCTAACCATCCCACTTTCTCGCACTTCCCTATCGCATCGCGACCGCACAGGGTGGGGCAGCTTTCGAAGCTTTGGATGGTTTCGAAGTTCCACGTTGGACCAGCACCAGGCGATTCAAGCAAGTTCGGGGGTACGGCTCTCTCGAAGCTTGGGCTCGTTTCGAGGTTCCACGTTGGACCAGCACCAGGCGATTCGAGCTGGTCCGGGGTACGGCTCTCTCGAAGCTTGGGCTCGTTTCGAAGTTCCACGTTGGACCAGCCCTAGTCGATTCGAGCTGGTTCGGTTTGGGTGCGGCTTTCTGAGCCTTGGATGGGGAGTAGCTTAGGCTGCTAAGCCGCGCGACCCCAGGTGGTGAGCCGGAGTGCTTACCCGAATTCGCGGGGGAGCGAGCGAAGCTGACGATACTGCGAGCCTCAGACTCAGTTAGTACCGAGGCCCGGCGACGCCCATGGTGGCGACAGTGTAGACCGCAAGCACGAATCACCCTGTCTTTTTTGGTCTGGGCGGCGCGGCAACGACGACTTTGGA
This sequence comes from Myxococcales bacterium, assembly GCA_050263495.1. GTDB lineage: Bacteria > Myxococcota_A > Polyangia > Polyangiales > Polyangiaceae > FEN-1139. Next base: position 4,201 of record JBLNFG010001133.1, read on the forward strand.
GCTTCACTGGCGCCTGTGTACTGCCGCTCTTCGTTCATGCGGCGGCCCTGATGGACCAGGTACTGGCGTTGCGCCACGTTCATGCGGCCCAGGTACTGCCGCTGCTACGTTCATACGAGACCCTCCTCCTGACGCCGAGGCACCAACAAGTTCGCTCGCGTTTGCAGAAGCTCGGGTAGCCCTGATGGACCAGGTACCGGCGTTGCGCCACGTTCATGCGGCGGCCCTGTGATGGACCAGGTACTGGCGTTGCTCTCCCGTTCATGCGGCCCAGGTACTGCCGCTGCCACGTTCATACGAGACCCTCCTCCTGACGCCGAGGCACCAGCAAGTTCGCTCGCGTTTGCAGAAGCTCGGCTACCGCGGGGGTATCGCTGGCGACCAGGTTCTTTGCATAATTGCACTCACGCAAAAGACTGCTCCGTGCTGGCAAGCCAGGTAACACCGCGTAGCTGCTCCGTGCGTCGTGCACTCGTGCAGGCGGCTCTCCTGGCGCCAAGGCACCGACATGTGTCTTCCGCGTTTGCAGAAGCTCGGCTACCGCGGGGGCATCGCCAGCGTCCAGGCTCTTCTTTGCATGGTAGCCCTCACAGTGAGGACGGGTCCGCACTGGCGCGGTGGTTGCTCTTGCGTGCATGGGGCTCCGTTACCGGCTGAGTCGGGTCGGCCGTGCTGGGGCAGCGGGCCAGCTTCTGCAGCCAAAGCAGCTCGACGCTTGAATCCACCGAGAACACGATTCAACCGCCTTGCGGTTTCCGAAATTGCCCGGCTCCCCAGGCCAGCTACGCTGCACAGTCGTGACCCGTCCGAATGACTTGGACGCCGCACAAGCGGCGGCGCCTGTCGACACCACTCCCTTGTGCAATGGACGATTCGTACCTTTTCGGCGACTCGGAGCCGGGAGTCAGGCCGAGACGCTCGAGGCCGTCGATCGCGCCGATGGCCGCGTGGTGGCTCTCAAACGCTTCGATGTACACGGTGCGCAGAGTTGGAAAGACGTTGAACTAGCAGAGCGCGAGGCTCGTGTGCTT
>JBLNFG010001134.1:0-2595 GCA_050263495.1 Myxococcales bacterium
GGTATGGCGGGTCAGATCGTAGTGGCTGCAAGCCGCATTCGATACGTCGAGATGCGCGCGCGAGCCGATCGTGACCGAAAGGAATTCGAGCGCCGGCTCACCCAGGCACAGAAGCTCGAAAGCCTGGGCATGCTTGCGGGGGGCATTGCACACGACTTCAATAACCTACTCACGGTAGTGACCGTGAGTTCGACGCTGGCAATGGAGCGCGCCGCTGACGCATCTCAGCGTGCGGAACTGCAATCCGTGTTAGACGCTGCACATCGTGGCGCCGAGCTGACGCGGCAGTTGTTGGCAATGAGTCGAGCGCAAGATCTCGAGCTTAGGCCCCTCGACGTGAACGTGCAGATCCGGCAGCTCCTGCAGATGGCTCGACGCATTCTGCCGGAAATCATCGAAATCGATCTGCTCGAGGCATCCGGCTTGCCATTGATCGAGGGAGACGCGTCGCAGATTGATCAGGTCTTCATGAATCTGCTGATCAACGCCAGGGATGCCATGCCGAACGGCGGGCGACTAACGCTCGAGACGCAACAGGTCTTAGTCAATGGCCATTATGCCGACACACACCCTTGGGCAAAGCCGGGTCGATACGTGCTCGTTACCCTTACGGACACTGGCGTGGGCATGTCGCGTGAGGTGCAGGACAGGGTCTTCGAGCCTTTCTTCACCACCAAGGGCCCTCGCATCGGTACTGGGCTGGGTTTGGCCGTTGTGTACGGCATCGTGCGCCAACACCGTGGCATGATCCACTGTTACAGCGAAGAAGGTCTCGGTACCACGTTCAAGATCTACCTGCCGGCTGTGGAGCAGCTAGCCGGCGCCGTGGGGACCAAGCTGCAACGTCAGCCGCTGGGCGGTCAAGAGTGCATTCTTGTTGCCGAAGATGATGAGCATGTTCGCGCCGTGGCAGTGAAGATTCTCGAACGCGCAGGGTACCGCGTTTGGGCGGTCGAAAATGGGGATGCAGCAATTCAGGCTGCAGCCGGGGACCAGTACGATCTGATTCTTCTCGACGTGGTCATGCCTGGCTTGTCGTGCCGCGACGTCGTGGCCAAGATTCAGACGCTCCATCCTGGCACGCCGATCCTCCTATCAAGCGGGTACACTGCAGGAACGAACACTGCCGCGTTGGTCAAGCAAACGGGCTTCGACCTATTGATCAAGCCGTACGATCCGGACCGCGTGCTGCACATGGTGCGGGCCGCGCTCGACTCCACGAAGGCTCAGTGCCCGTTCCCGCGGCCGAGTTGAGGACGCGACTGAAACCCTGACAAGAAGCTAAGCGGTTCCCGCCTACGCTGATCCGTGTAAACGGCAATGTATCCGGGAGTCAACAGCAGCAGCATGAATGCGTCATACTCCCGTGCGGTCATGCCGAAATCCAACGCAATGGCGGCGTAAACTCCCGATGCGTTGAGGGAGACCCCCTTCCTCTCCTGCAAGCGCTTGCCCAGCCAATAAGCCCGGCGCAGAGCCGAGCCGGCGCGGAAACCGTGTTCTGCCAGAATTCGGTAAGCGACAGCAACTCGCTCGTCGCGGGCTCTGACTGGCCGCCCATATCCGGCGAGGATGCGCCTCGCCGCAAGTTGTTGGTCGAGCCAATTCGCCCGCTCGCTCAGCCGCTCGGGGATCTCCTGCTGCAACTCGAACGCGCTGCGCATGGCGCGAAACCCGTACGCAGTGCTGTTGCTGGCGGCAAGTGAAGCGGCAATTGCAAGCGCGGGATCGACTCTTGCCGAACCCAAGTAGCCAGCAACGCGATTACACCACAGTCGAGCATCCGGATAACCGGTGCTAATCCACAATCGCTCGAGCACACGGCTGCGCGTTTCGTCGAAGTGGCGCCCCGTAGCACAGAACAGGTAATAGTTGACGAAGCTCATCTCCAGACATTCTGTATGGAGGTCTCTTCCCCAAACGACGACGCGTTCACCAAAATTGGCGATTCCGCTCGACGAGCGCATGTTGATAGTCATTGTTTCCCCTCCCGTGAACACCAGTCGCATTCGGAACAGTCGAGCGCCACTAACCGAGCTCGCGGGCGAACACCCATCCAACGCTAAAAGGATTGCGAGTGCGTCAAACAGCTGCCCCCTGGTGACTGTCAGCCTCTTTTGCTCTGTTCCTCCAATCCAATCTGAACCAAGTACTCACCCTCAGCAGCCTGAGGTTCATTCGGCCAAGGTCCCTCGTATTGGTGGTACTCCGACAAGAATGGGAACCCCGCCAGGCCTTGCTTGCGTGCACGTTGCGCTTCGCGAATAGCAGAATCTAGGTGCCACAGCATGAAGTGTCGCTCGGCATCCTCGATGCCAATCGCATGATCTAGACTCACCAGTGCCATCAATCCAACCCGGTTGAGTGGTCCGCAACTGCTGGCGAGTACTGCTTGGTGGTCCAAAAAGAAGGAACAACGGGTAAACTCGCCCTGGCCGGGACGGCGTGCATAGTGACGCTCACACACAGAGACCAAGAACGCAGCCTGCTCCTCATCGACGTAACCGAATCCGGGGGCAAACCTCACTCCGAGGGTTGGGTCGTGGCGGCATCGAAATGCGCGGAGCCAAGCCTCTAGGTCAAAGGGAAGTGACC
>JBLNFG010001135.1:0-3360 GCA_050263495.1 Myxococcales bacterium
ACATCGGTGGCATGAAGGGCATGGCCTCCCTCCCCGCTGCCATCTTCGTGATCGATCCTTCTCAAGAGGCGATTGCGGTGAGCGAAGCCCGCCGTCTGCATCTCCCGGTGATCGCGATTACCGATACGAATTGTGATCCAGATCTGATCGATTTCGTAATTCCAGGCAATGACGACGCCATCCGCAGCATCCGTCTGATCACGTCTGCGATCAGCGACGCCTGCATCTACGGTCTCGCAAGGCGCCGGGAATTCGAAGCATCGCGTGAAGGGCGCGGCGACGGCCAGCGACCAGCCGACAAGGCACCCGATGCGCAGATCTTCTACCGCGGTGGGCACAAGCCCGAGCAGGCGAGCTAACCGAAGTAGGTTAGGCCGCTCACACCAGTACAGCTTTTCGAGTCATTCTCGATACGAGAGGAATTGCAATGGCCCAGGTCAATATGCAACAGGTCAAGGAGCTTCGCGATCGCACCCAGGCAGGTCTAAACGACTGCCGCGGGGCGCTCATGGAAGCGGACGGCGAGATGGAAAAGGCCGTCGAAATCATTCTGAAGAAGGGTCTCGCCAAGAGCGCGAAGCGCGCCGGCGCGGTCGCCTCCGAGGGTACGGTCGCTGCCCAGGTAGCCGCTGACGGCAAGAGCGGCGTCCTCATCGAGGTCAACATTCAGACCGACTTTGCCGCTCGCAACGACGATTTCGTGACGTTCGCCAAGAACGTGCTCGAGCTCGCGTCCCGTTCGCCGAAGGACGCCGATCTCTTGACTCTCCCCTACCCCGCCGGTGGTGGAACGGTAGAAGAAGTCCGACAAGCCCTCGTGGGCAAGCTCGGTGAAAACATCACCGTGCGCCGCTGGGAGAAGTTCGAGACGAAGACCGGCATCGTGCACAGCTACGTGCACTTGGGCGGAAAAATCGGTGTATTGCTGCAGGTCGAGGTGGGCAACCCCGCCGTGTTGACCAACGCCGGTCTGCTCAAGTTCATTGATGACACCGCGATGCAGGTGGCCGCGATGGCGCCGCTCTGCCTTTCGACCGCTGATGTTCCAGCGGACGAGAAGGCCAAGCAGACCGATATTTACAATGCGCAGCTGGCTGATGAAGGCAAGCCGGAGAAGGCTCGGCCGAAGATCATCGAAGGCAAGCTGGCAAAGTGGATGAAGGAAATCTGCTTGCTCGAGCAAGTCAGCGTGCTCGACAGCGAGAAAACTATCCAGCAGCAGCTGGAAGCCGTGGCCAAGGAAGTGGGAACGACGTTGACCATCGCCCGCTTCGTTCGTTACGAGCGCGGCGAGGGAATCGTCGACAAGAAGAAGAGCGAAGACTTTGCCGCCGAAGTGATGAAGATGACCCAGGCCTGAGCCTAGCGTTCTTAGCAACCTGGTAGCAGAGCCCAGCGGGCAAGCATCGAGTCGAACTCGGGCTTGCCCGTTTGCTTTTCCCGCGGGGTCTTGCTCCTCGGGCGACACGGGGGCCGACCTCGGCTTGCGACTGCACTCGAGGGACGACGAAGGATCTGCTAGTCTGCGCGACCAGTTGGCACGCCGCAACTTGGCCGACTCCATTCGATTCGAAGGTCAGAGAGACATGGCGATCAACCGTGACACGGTACTGCACGTAGCGAGGCTCGCAAAGCTTAGCCTCGACCCCTCGGAAGTGGATTCGCTCCTTCCAGATCTGGAACGCATCCTCGGTTACATCGATCAACTTTCGGAGCTTGCAACGGACGAGATCCCTCCTACGGCGCATCTCTCCGTGCTCTCCGCTCCACGCCAGCGCGACCAAGCGCACCAAAGTCTGCCCACCGAACTAGCCCTGGCCGAGGGCCCTCGTGTTCACGACGGCGGGTTTGCCGTTCCTGCTTTCGTGGACGAAGGGTAAAGCCATGCTCGACCAACCGATTGTCAAGATTGCCGAGGGTGTCCAGAGCGGGAAAATTTCGGCTCGATCCATCGCGGAGCGGGTCATTGCTCGTTTGCAGAGTTCGTCCGAGTATCGGGCGTTCGTCCATACGTCATCAGAACGAGTATTGGAACAAGCCGACGCCCTCGATCGCCGACGCAGCCAAGGCGAGTCTTTAGGGCGGATGGCGGGAGTCCCGATCGCCGTCAAAGACGCGATCTGCACCACGGATTATCCAACGACCTGCGCGTCACGCATACTGCTGCGGAACGGCGCCGCCCAGACGCCTGATCCGAGCACGGGTTGGCGCTCGCCGTTCGACGCAACCGTGATTGCTCGCCTGCGTGAGGCGGACGCGCTTATCATTGGCAAAACGAACATGGATGAGTTTGCCATGGGCTCGTCGAATGAGTCGAGCGCCTACGGCCCAGCCTTGAATCCGTGGGACGAGAGCCGCATACCCGGCGGTTCGAGCGGTGGCAGCGCCGTTGCGGTGGCGACCGCGGCGAGCCCGATTGCGCTGGGCAGCGACACGGGAGGCTCGATCCGGCAACCCGCCGGCTTGTGCGGCATCGTGGGCCTGCGCCCGAGCTACGGTCGTGTCTCGCGCTACGGACTCGTCGCCTATGCGTCGAGCTTGGACCAGATTGGGCCAATGTCCCGCGACGTGTTGAGCGCGGCGAGGGTTCTGTCGGTCATTGCGGGCGCTGATGCGCGAGATTCCACTTGCTCTTCGTGCGCGGTGCCCGATTACGAGCAAGCGTGCCAGCGCGACATTCGCGGAATGCGGCTTGGTATTCCAGCGGAGTATTTCGGAGACGGACTCGACCCGGCAGTACGAGCCAGTGTCGATTCAGTGCTCGACTATTACAGGCAAGCAGGATGCGAGCTCAAGAGCGTCAGCTTGCCGCACACCCGTTACGGAGTCGCCACCTACTACATCCTTGCGACCGCCGAAGCATCGAGCAACTTGGCGCGATTCGACGGGGTTCGTTTCGGGTTGCGCGTCGAACCACCGCGCGCCGATCTCTCGACGCTGTACGGCCACACGCGCGACGCGGGGTTTGGAACCGAGGTCAAGCGACGGATTCTTCTCGGCACCTATGTGCTGAGCGCCGGTTACTACGACGCGTATTACAAGAAGGCGCAAAAGGCTCGGACCCTCATCGTGCGCGACTTCGAGCGCACCTTTGAGGAAGTCGACGCGATCGTGACGCCAACGAGTCCAAGCCCAGCCTTTAAGCTGGGTGAGAAGAGCAACGACCCGCTCTCGATGTATCTCGAGGACGTCTACACCTTGCCCTGCAACCTGGCGGGTTTGTGCGGCATGAGCATTCCCGGCCCCCAATGTACCCCCACGGCAAAGCGCCCCAGTCTCCCGGTTGGTGTGCAACTCTTGGGTGCTCCATTCCAGGAAGACACGCTGTTCGCACTCGCTGCCGCGTGGGAACGACACGTC
>JBLNFG010001136.1:0-4550 GCA_050263495.1 Myxococcales bacterium
CAAAGACTGCGCCGGCGAAACCGAATACGCTGTCACCACATCGCCACAAACAACAGGAGGGCTCGAAGAATCCTCAGACGTGAGGGGGGGGTCCTCCGTCTGCTCATCCAGCAGCGTGAGCTCCGCATCGGTAGCGTCCGAAACGTCGAGTGCCACTTCCGATGCCGTGAGATCGGCGGAAGAGATCCTCGGCTCCGTTGGAGCTTCGTTGTTCGTCAACTCGTACCAGCGCTGGGCGCGGTGGCCCTCTAACTTGGGTCCGAGTCGCTTCTCACATTGACCCTGCTTGTTCCACTTGCAGCTGGTGCACCACGTGACGTCCCCTGGCGGCTTGATTCCTTCCCCCGAGGCTTCGTCGTAACGACTCCAAGCCACCATGCTCGCGATGAGGTTGTAGATCTTGGCGCGTTCGCCGAAGACGCGCTCCCAACCCATGTCGATGGTCTGGCGGTCGGGGTGCAAATAGAAAAGCGCCACGCCCGGCCGCGTGCCGTGTTGTGCATGGTGCATGAGTGCGTACGTACACACTTGAAATAGGTCTCGATTGGCGTGTGCGCTCGGCGTCAGCTTATAGTCCACGATCCGGTGCCCGGGCAGCCGCCAATCGTAGAACACGTAATCGACCGTGCCCGTCACGTGCACCGCATCGTCATTGCCGACGTGAAATGTCACGTCCACGCGCCGCCGCGCATCCCCAAAGAGATGGGCCACGATGTCTCGCGGAGCAATGCGGTTCGAGCGAGCATAGTTGACAATCGTCGCCAACTCGCTGAAGAACGAATGCATTACGGTGATGAACGCCTGCCGCATCGCAACGGAGCGCATGGCGAGGCGCTCGAGGTCAATACAGTGTTCATTTACGAAGCGCAGCAGCGATTGTCTGAGCTCGACGTCACCCTCGGACCGTTCGACGGCAGAAAGAATCTCCGGAGCTCGCGCTGCCTGCCGGTTGAGGCGCTCTACGGTATTGTGGAAAAGTGCACCCCCCGCTACTTTGGATTGTGTACCCTGGATCCATACCAGCGTTGACCGCGGCGAGGCGAGCCCATTACGGCGTGCATCATCGAGGTCGAAGTAGTGGATCCGCGGGCAAGTAGCCGCCGTGCGGATTTGTGAAACCGAGAAATGCGCTAGGCTCATTGCGCCGCCGCCTGTTTACGGAACTGCACGAATACGTCGTCATCCTGGGCTGTCACGAAGAGATGTCCCTCACCATGCATTTGGCGCGCTACGTCGATCACTCGCGGCCTGAGCTCGGCGAAACTCTCTCGATCGAGAGACTCCCGCGCGATAAGGATCTCCGTCATTTCGCTACCCGTCATCCCGAGACGCCAATGGAGTTCGGCAGCCATGCGCTCTCGAATGACGGCCGTCGAGGGCTTCAGCGCTTGAGTACGCGATGGCCGCAGTGGCGCGCCTTCGGTCAACAGCTCTCGCAGCAGCGGATGACGATGGAAGAATCCTTGCGTGTGCAGGGATTCAAGACATGCTTGCTCGTCGATTGCGCGTATCGTACCTGAAGGATCCTCGATTTCGAGGTCCCCGACTCTCGCGCTGCCGAGAACCACGCTCAGGGCATCGAGTGCCGCGTGATCCTCGAAGGCAAGCTTGAGGTGCTGAAACCCGTTTCGGGCGCGGAGCTTATCGAGTAGCTCCCGACCTTTCTTACCGAGCCGCAGAGGGCGTCGCTCTTCGTCGGTGATCAGGATTTGGTGGGTGGGCGGATTCTTGTCGTCCACCAACCGCTTGAGCGCCCAGGTGCTGGCGTTGGCATTGTCGACAGTGATGAATACCAAGCCGCTCTTGGCAGTGCTGCCGCCCGGCGCCACTTCCGTTGCTAGCAGATCGTAGGCAACCGGTTGCTTGGATTTGACCCGCTCAATGCCGCGCAGCGTGTATTGCTGTCGACCTTCACAACGCTTGAGCAATTCGAGGGCCAAGGTTGCCATGTTGTCTGCGTCGGGTGGCAACCGTTCCGGGTTGAGCGTGCGTTCGTTGGTAGCTTGAGTGACCTTCTTGGCCACAGTCTCGTTGATGATCTCTTCGACACGGCGTGGCGGACGGCGACTGATCCCCTCGCCCGACGCACCTTTCGAAATTTGCGTGAGCCACGCCTCGGGCCCTACCTGTTCGATCCTATCTTGAACCTGTTCCCAGCGTTCGCGAGCCCAATTGATAATGTCGCGCGGTCGGACTTCGATTACCGACTCCAGACGCTTGTCGAGCCACTCGGTTCCCACGGGCGCCAGGGGATCGCGGGCGCGCACGGCGCTCAATCCTGCCACCTGCTTAAACGGGATCATGAAACGTTGCACGCGTTCCTCGACGATCTTTCGAGCCTCCGCAGCGGGGATCCGGTTGAGCTCGATCGTGAATTGAGCGAGTCTGTCCCACGCGGCTTGCGGAATCACGCCGTCGCGTTCGAACTCGAGCATCGATTGCTTGACCCCGGAAATCACCACAGCCAAGTCATGGCCGTTATCCAAAGCTGCTTGCAGGAAGCTGCTCAGAGACGTCACCTTGTCTTTGTCAAGGTTGTCCACCTGGTCAATGCAGAGCACCAGCGGACGGCGCGCTTTCCCGCTCAATCGGCACACAACGTCGAGCGTGCGTTGGACCGCCACGTCGTCCTGCATGCAGGCACCATCCGGGTTCTGGCTCTTAAGGCCAATAGCTTGGGCGAGTTCAGCCTCAATCGTCTCGCCTGACAGCCACTCGAGCGCAGCCTTCGCGCTGGCCTCACTACCCTCATCGCCGCCTGCAGCGCCCACGGCTCCCTTGAGGAAGGCCACGAATACAGGCATAACCAGTCCCTCGGGATCGAACTCCCGACCGATTTTAGCGAGCACCTCGACGCGTCGCGATAGGTCGGGGCTGCCCTTGAACCTCGCGGCGCCTAGCTCAGCGTGGATCGCTCGGTTGAGAATGGCGTAAAGCGTGGACTCCGGATACGCATTCGGGCGATGCCCGGCGAGCGTACTCATCATGGCTCCGAGCAGATACCTGGGCATGCGCTCGGGGGAAGCCAGTACATTGTGAAGATACACGACCGTGCCCGTTGCCTGCTCGTGTGCCCAACGAAACAACCGCGCCAAGAGATGGCTTTTGCCGACTCCGGCCCCTCCAAGCAAGAGCACGCCGCAGGTGCCGCGGGACTCGCGGATGCCGAGGATCCGCTTCTTCAGCTGATTGAACTCGCACTCATGGATGGTTCCAACATCCACGTCCGTAGAGTCGGGCTGCGTGATGCGGTTGTTGATGAACGGATTGGAAGTGTTGACGGCGCGAGCGAACTCGTGGACATCGTGCGTTGACGCTGCCGTGGCGCTCATGGGTGCCTCCTTGCTACGTAAACGAGGCGCTGCCCACCCTCTACGATCCCGGCGGCGAGCTCAGCCTCGTTCAAGCGTGCGTGACGGCCGTCGGCGCTGTCCAACGTGATGCGACCTGCCCGACGGAGCGAATGGACCACGCTGTCGAGCTCCTGTCGTGTGGATTCGGGGAGGGCGTCCCGTAGCGCCGCGAGCTTAACGTAATTGTGGCCGCCAGTTTCCCGATCAAGCCGGTCGAAGGTCGAAAGCACGCGTTCAGAGAGCTCTGATTCGGCCACGGACAGGTCAAACTGTCCCCGATCATCGTGCGGCGGCTGGTGGTTCGTGACGTTGTCCCGCCCGGCCTCCGAGAGCGAGCTGTAGCCAGCTATTTGATCGATCAAGAACAGGTAGGCGATCTTCCTGCGCCGCAACACTCCCACGTGGCGCGGCAACCGATCCGACTCCAGCGAAGTCCTCCATGCTTTCTTGAAAGGCTCTTCGAACCTGGAGTTCAACCCCGCTGCGAGCTCCGCAATGGTGAAGAGTTGCGTCCCGGGCTTAGTCACGAGTCTTAGGCAATTCAGTAGTAGCCCCTGCGAGCAGGCGATCGCGTTGAGATCGGACGGCAACATAACGAGAGCGGCCTTGGCTGAATCCCCAGTCGCATTGCTCTTGGCGGAAGTCAGGAAGTGTTTGGAGGCTTTGGGCCTCCGACCAACGGTGCCGACGAGCTGCTCCGCCGAGGAAACCGGCATATTGGCGAGCTCGAGTAGTCTCTGCACGGTGTGTGGGTAGGCGCCAATTTGCTTCTGTGAGCGCAGCGTTGACTCGAGATGCTCTAGGTCGCCTGCTGTGAATGTATCTATCCCATTCCGGTTTGCGCCGGATCGTTGCTGCTTCGATGCTGCACTAGTCATTGAGCCGCCTCCATCCTCACAAGCTGTCGTCGCTCCGAAGTTTCCTTTCCAACCGAACCATCCAGGCCCACGACTTCCGATCGTAAGGAAACACCCGTTCCGAGATCCAAAATCCTCTGACCGTCATCACCACCCTCAACTGGATCGGCACCAATCGTCAAGCGTCCGGTACTGCGGACCCATCGGCTCGGGACAGCGATTCGCATGCGCCCTCATCCCTCTCGGACCGCATTTGGCGCGCGAAAGCAGCCCCTTCTGTCATTTCCCGACTTTGGACGAAAAGGTGCGCTGTCGTGCGTCGAGCGCGAGCGACTGGCAG
>JBLNFG010001137.1:0-9334 GCA_050263495.1 Myxococcales bacterium
GAAACGACGCCCGTCCTCGTCACCCACGGGTCGATCGAGTGAAAACGGCGTGTCCGCGTAAAGGTCCCGAACCTCGTCCAGCTTCTCCTTTGGAACGCCGGTCTCTTTCTCCAATTCGTCCAGGGTCGGCTCACGGCCGGTACGAGCGATAATTGTTTGGGTCGCTCGCGACACGCGATTATAGGTGTCCAGCATGTGGACTGGGATTCGGACCGCGCGGCCCTTGTCCGCCAGAGCGCGGCTGATTGCATGCCGAATCCACCACGACGCGTAGGTAGAGAACCGGTAGCCACGAGTGTGATCGAACCGTTCGACGGCTTTCATCAAGCCGATATTGCCTTCTTGGATCAGATCGATGAGCGGAAGCCGGCCGCGATTGTAGCGACGGGCAATGCTCACAACCAGGCGCAGGTTTGCTTTGACGAAGCGGTTCTTGGCGCAGCGCTGCCTATAATCTGTCCTGCGCACCCGCTCCATGTAGCGCCGATAAGCTGGCGTATCCGCCACCGGCGGCCGCTCAGCGTCGCCGCTCTCGGGTTGAACGACCTCTTTTGCCACCTTGAGGGCATTGGTCATCCAAATGCGGTCGGAATCCGGCAAGCGAACGACCCGCGCCAGATCGGCGCTCAGGTCGTTCCATTGTCGTTGCTGCTCGGCATTGAGCTTGGAGCGCTGCTTTCGGTAGGTCTTGACCTGGTTGCGCAGTTCCTCGACTTGCGGAACTTCAGGACGATCCGCTTCGCTGGCTTCGGCGATGTCCTTTTCCAATCGATCGACGATCGATTCCGCAACGGGGACGTAGGACAGCAGCGCTACCCAATGCTCGATCTCTGCTTCTTCAACGGCCTGTGCACACTCCAGCTCTTCGTCCGGCCCCATTACTTGATGGGTTGCCATGTCGCGGAAGTACCGTGACAGCATCGAGTCTGTCGTACCGTCGAGCGGACCAAGATCTCGCGGCTCCACAGAGTCACTGGCAAACGCTTCCATCCCGGGCTCAGGGTGCCGCAGCTCGGTGGTGGACGGCCCCTCGCTCCGACGAGGTTCCGTCTTCGAGGCATCCGCGGTTTCACCACCGTAAGCCGCGTCGAACTCGGGTGGCTCGCTGTACTGAGGTTCACGGCTGTTAGACATCTTGTCCTGCATGACTTTGGTGCAAAGTAGGATCGCTGGGAAGTGCCTGAACCCGGTTGTTCCGGAAAACCCGGCCGGGTAAGTTGGTCCCGCTCAAACGGCTCACCGCAAAGGGACCCTTGTATGACGTGCCGAGCATTCGTTAGTTGTTTGAGTGCAGACCTTCAGCCATTTCGATTCGAGATAGTTGTCAGGGCTTTCAGAATATTGGTTGCAATTCCCGTTCCCTATGGTTCATCTTCTTTTCGCCAGCCAAGGGCGGATCCTGACTTCACTCTCGGCAGAACTTGCATCAGCCTCTGCCTTGTTCTTGTAGTGGCAGAGGCTTGAACGTTCCATGGTGGGGTTTTCTGCCCGACGTGGCCCAACAAAGTGTTCGATGCGGGTCGAGACGGGTACGGCTTGGACAGACTGTTGCGCGTCGTCTACTATAAACGGCACATCCACGAAAGACTTTCGTGCATGCCTGATCACGTAGTGCTCTGCGCTGATCCGCTCGCTCGACCGACCCAGCTTCGGCGCCCAATCGAAACAAGTCGCTGAAGGGCAGGGAGATACGGCCAAACTGCGAAACGGCTGTCTTTTTTGTGGCCTATTATTAGATTTGTCAAGCCCAAATCGCCAGACATGCAGCCGTTGCTGCGGGTGCGCTCTGGACGGCACAGGCCGACTAACCGATAATTCGCCCAACCGTCTGCACGCTTCGGCACGAATGACAAGGTCTGATCCGAATGTCACGGCTGGCTAGATAACCTTCAAGGCGGGTGCTGTTCCGACAGACACGAAACCCTGCAAGCGGAAGCCTCAGAATTGCGCAAGGAATCGTGGGTCGTTCTCGAACAGCAATCGAATGTCGGGTATTCCGTACCGCAGCATCGCGACGCGCTCAATCCCCATTCCAAACGCAAAGCCCGTATGCCGCTCCGGGTCAATCCCGCAGAGTTCCAGCACGCGAGGATGCACCATGCCGCAGCCAAGGATCTCTAGCCAACCCGTTGCCTTGCACACCCGGCAACTGTCCCGGCCAATTCCTGTTCCATCGCCACAGAATACGCAGGCAACATCGACCTCGGCGCCAGGCTCCACAAAGGGAAAATAGCTGGGGCGGAATCGAACCTGCTTTTCGCCGTAAAGCCGGTGGATGAACTCCGTGAGGACGCCCTTCAATTCCGAAAAGCTAATGGTCTGCCCTACGAGGAAGCCCTCGATCTGGTGAAACATGGGCGAGTGAGTCACATCGTCATCGCGACGATATACGCTGCCACCGCTCACGACTGCTAGCGGCGGACAGTGCGTGGTCATCTCGCGGACTTGAACATTGCTGGTGTGGGTTCGAAGCAGCGTCCGCGCCGACTCAACTCCGCCTAGTACCCGAACCCAGAACGTATCCTGCATGTCGATGGCAGGATGATCAGCGGGAAACGCCAGCTTCGTGAAGTTGTTTTGCTCTAGTTCAACCTCGGGGCCCCACGCGATCGTGAACCCGAGGGAACGAAAAATTTCCAAGATCTCGTCGCGCACCGCGACGACTGGGTGCCGGTGGCCCCGCCCGACCGGCATTCTCCCTGGCAGAGTCAAATCGTACGGTGCTGCCCCGAGATCCGCATTGCGAGCATGGCGGCGCAACTCCTCCAACTTGGCGGAGAACGCCGACTCAACCTCTGCACGAGCAAGGTTGACGCGTTCTCCGACGCGGGGACGCTCCGCCGGAGGCAGGTTCCCCATCACGCGCAGGACCCGCGTGAGGGTACCTTTCTTCCCAAGAATCTCGGCGCGGACAAGCCGCAGAGATTGCTCCGTCGTAGCTGCCGCAAACCGCTCGCGGTACTCCACCCCAAACTCACGAAGCCCGGTCTCGACGTCACTCAAAGGGTCGCCAGTCATCGTCGGCTCGTTCGAACAAAAAACAAATTCGCAGACGCTCGGCAGGCTGCTCGAGCGTCTGCGCTTACGAAGCGTTAGTTCGAGCTGACCAGCGAAGTCAGCTGCTTGAAAGCCGCCGGATCCGCAACCGCCAAATCAGCGAGCACCTTACGGTTCAAGCCAATTCCACGGCGCTTCAGCGTACCCATGAGGCGAGAGTAACTCACACCGTTCTCGTGGCAAGCTGCCGTGATTCGGGTGATCCACAGACGACGAAAGTCACGCTTCCTTCGCTTGCGGCCAACATATGCGTACTGCCATGACTTCCAAAGCACATGCATGGCTTGGCGAATTCGGTTCTTTCGCCCACCCCAAAAGCCCTCGCATTGCTCGAAGACTCTCTTGTGACGGCGACGTGGCTGTGGGCCTCTCTTAACGCGCGGCATGATCGGACTCCTTCAAACTCTATCTCTAAAAACGGTGCTGGGTCACCCGAAGCTTCTGTCAACCGTATGGCAAAAGCAGCTTGATTCGATGTTCTAGCGCTGGCTGCACCATGGCGTTGTCTCGCAGGCGGCGACGACGCTTGCGTGACTTGCCAATGAAGCAATGCTGCGCTCCGCACCTTGATCGACGAACTTTGCCAGAACCAGAGATCTTGAACCGCTTCGAAGCGGCGCGGTTGCTCTTCATCTTTGGCATTTCAGTCTCCAGTCACTTCTGCCGCTCGGCGGCTCTTTCCCACGGTCCACGGGTCGGTACCTTGGGAGCGCAGCCTTATGACGGATCATTGAAGCGTCGTCAAGGCCGGCCTGCGGACCACCTACATAATTGTTTACGGTTCCACCTAAGTCAGCGGTGGATGGTCCCCCAAATCAGGAGCGCGGGCAGGATTCGGCCAGTTCTGCCCCAAGTTCCGCCCCAGAGCAAATTGGCCGTTTAGCCATGGATATTTCGCCTCTCACTACCGCGCTGACGTGCTAGACGCGGCACCAAACATACCCGCCCCATCTGGGCCGGAGGTCGAGTGCCGCGACGTGACGACATTCACAAGATCCTCCTCATTGGCTCCGGTCCGATAGTTATCGGCCAAGCCTGCGAGTTCGACTATTCAGGGACACAAGGTGCGAAAGCTTTGGTCAGCCTTGGGTACGACGTCGTGCTCGTCAACTCTAACCCAGCGACGATCATGACCGATCCGGAGCTGGTTCGACGTACCTATGTCGAGCCGCTCGATCGAGATACGTTAGCCGCCATTATCGAGCGCGAGCGCCCTGACGCACTGCTGCCAACCCTTGGCGGTCAGACGGCGCTCAATTTGGCGCTGAGCTTGCACGAGAGTGGCATCCTCTCCAAGTTCGGTGTTCAGCTGATTGGCGCGCAGGTCGACGCGATTCGCAAGGCTGAGGATAGGCTCCTGTTCAAGGACGCCATGAAGAAGGCCGGACTCGAGTGCCCCAAGTCCGGGTATGCAAGGAGCGTCGCGGACGCACGAAAGGTCGCGGAAATGACGGGGTACCCCATCATTCTGCGGCCGAGCTTCACGCTCGGTGGAGCAGGCGGAGCCATCGTAGACGGGCCAGAGGACCTCGAGACCAAAGTCGAATGGGCCCTATTCAATTCGCCGGTGCATGAAGTGCTCGTAGAAGAGAGCGTGCTCGGGTGGAAAGAGTACGAGCTCGAGGTAATCCGCGACAAGCACGACAACTTCATCGTCGTCTGCTCGATCGAAAACATTGATCCAATGGGGGTGCACACCGGGGACTCGATTACGGTGGCACCCGCAATGACGCTCACCGATCGCGAATACCAGCGTCTACGCGATGCTGCCCGCGCCGTCATGCATGAGATTGGTGTCGAAACGGGCGGCTCCAATGTCCAGTTCGCGGTTTGTCCCAAGACCGGCCGCGTGCTGGTAATCGAGATGAACCCACGCGTCTCTCGCTCGAGCGCACTGGCTTCGAAGGCCACTGGATACCCGATTGCGAAGATCGCGGCGAAGCTGGCGGTGGGCTTTACTCTAGATGAGCTTCAGAACGACATCACCGGCACGAGCGCCGCATTCGAGCCGACTATCGACTATGTAGTCGTCAAGTGGCCCCGATTTGCGTTCGAAAAGTTCCCTGGCGCTGATCGTCGACTCGGACCTCAAATGAAGAGTGTCGGCGAAGTCATGAGCATCGGCCGCACCTTCGCTGAGGCTCTGCAGAAAGCTGCCCGCTCGCTCGAGACAGGCAAGGAAGGCCTGGTTTCTCTGCTCGATCGCGTGGAATACCGCGTCCTCGACTTCAATCCATCGACCCAACGGGACCTTGTGAACGACGCGCCGCCGATGGCGAAGCTCGCGCCCAAGCTGCCTACGGCCACCAACGACGAGTTGCTCGCCGCGCTGCGCAGGATTGTCGGAATCGCAACCGCGGAACGGCTCTTCTACGTCGTGGACGCGATGCGACTCGGGATGACAGATGAGGAGCTCTTCGAGCGCACCGCAATCGATCCCTGGTTCCTGTCTCAGTTCCGAAGCATCGTTGAGCAAGAGAAACGAATCGTCGATGCCCCAGAGCTGACGCCGGAACTCATTCGAGAATCTAAGCGGATGGGATTCGGCGATCGACAGATTGCGCGACTGCGTGGCATCACCGAGGATGCGGTTCGAGCTCAAAGATTGCAGTGGGGAGTCCGCGCCGTGTTCGGTCGCGTGGACACATGCTCGGCAGAATTCGTCGCGAAGACGCCGTATCTGTACTCCACTTACGAAACGGAGTCGGAAGCAGACGTCTCCGATCGCAAGAAGGTCGTCATTCTTGGCGGCGGGCCGAACCGAATCGGTCAGGGCATCGAGTTCGACTACTGCTGCTGCCACGCCGTGTACGCCCTGCGCGAGCTCGGATACGAAACGATCATGGTCAACTGTAATCCGGAGACAGTTTCCACGGATTACGACACCTCCGACCGACTCTACTTCGAGCCACTCACCCTTGAGGACGTGCTCTCGATCTGCCGCGAAGAGTCCGAGCGTGGCGAGCTGCTGGGGGTCATTCCACAATTCGGTGGCCAAACGCCGTTGAAGCTCGCCGTCCCGCTCGAGCGCGCTGGCGTGAAGCTGCTGGGCACTTCCGCGGACGCCATTGATCGCGCTGAGGATCGGGAACGCTTCGACGCACTATTGACCAAGCTCGGGCAGTTGCGACCAAAAGCCGGAATCGCCCGCAGTCGACCTGAGTCGCTCACAATTGCCAAATCGGTTGGCTATCCTGTTCTCGTACGCCCTTCCTACGTTTTGGGAGGCCGCGCCATGATGGTGTGTTGGACGGACGAGGAGCTCGAGGCGTACGTTGGGATTGCGCTCGAGGCAGCACGGGAGGAAGGGCTCGAGCCGACGCTACTGATTGACCAGTTCCTCGATCGAGCAATCGAGGTCGACGTGGATCTGGTGTGCGACGGGCGCAAAGCCGTAATTGGCGGCGTCATGCAGCACATCGAGGAGGCCGGTGTCCACTCGGGGGATTCGACCAGCGTGTTGCCGCCACACTCGTTGCCAGCAGAGGTCATTGCTACCATCGAGCAGCAGGCAAAAGCGCTCGCATTGGAGTTGGGTGTCGTTGGACTGATGAACGTGCAGTTCGCCGTCAAGGACGACATTGTCTACGTACTCGAGGTAAACCCTCGGGCTTCGCGCACAGTACCGTTCGTATCTAAGGCAACGGGACGCCCCCTGGCTAAGCTCGCTGCCAAAGTCATGGTGGGCTGCAGCTTGGACGAGCTCGGGATTTCCGACGACTACTTGCCCACGCATGTGGCCGTCAAAGAGTCTGTCCTACCCTTCTCGAAGTTCCCTGGTGTAGACACCATTCTGGGACCTGAGATGCGATCCACCGGCGAGGTGATGGGGATCGCCCCAACGACGAGCCTCGCGTTTAGCAAGTCGCAAACGGCATCTGGCTTTACGTTGCCTGCATCCGGTCGCGTCTTCGTCAGTGTCAAAAATGACGACAAGCCCTTGGTCGTGCACCTCGCCCGACGATTGCGCAACCTCGGATTCACATTGGTGGCGACTGCTGGAACTGCTCGGGTCCTCGAGTCTGCGCGGATTCCGGTGGATCGAATCAACAAGGTGCAGCAGGGGTCCCCGCATGTAGTTGACGCGATCCGCGAAGGCACGGTTCAGATGGTCATCAATACGACCCAAGCGACCAAAGCCATTCGAGACAGCTACTCGATCCGACGCGGAGCCCTGCTCGCCAGCATTCCCTACTTCACCACCATTGCCGCGGGGCTGGCCGTCGTCGATGCCCTCGAAATTCGGGCCCTGATGGGCAAGGAGTCGATGATTGTTCGGAGCCTGCAAGAGTGGCATGCGCGGTCACGCAGGAGCGTCGCCGACCGCCGCAAGTAACTCACGAAGCCGCGGGTAGGAGGCAAAGCGAAGTGACCAGCTGGTCCATGGCCGCTCTGGCCTCCGCCTGTCGCTTCACGTTCTCGGCAATCAGAGCGAAGGCGAGCGTGGTGCCGTTGCTGCGCTCGACATACCCAGCAAGACTGATCGTAGAACGAAGGGTGCCGGTTTTTCCGCGCACGAAACACCCCGCGGGCAGCTTTCGTAGTCTGGAAGTTAGCGTCCCGTCGGTGCCTGCGATCGAGAGCTGGGCGAGATACTCGGGTGCAATTCGCGGGTCGCGATACGCTGCGGTGAGCACCTGAGTCAAGAGATTGGTACTTGTCCGATTTGCATCAAAAAGCCCCGAGCCGTTAGACCAGTGCATGTTCGCGTTGTAGGCCTGAAAGCCCCGGAGCATGTCGAGCACGACTCGCACGCCAGACTCACTCGACCCCAGCCCGTGTACGTGTGCGCCCAGCACCTTCAGCAGCATTTCCGCTGCAAAGTTGTCACTCTCCTTGCCCAAACGATAGAGGATTTGCCCAAGCGCGTCCGAATAGTGCGTCAGCAGGATTGGCTCACTGGGCGTAGACCCGAGCGACACCACCGATGGCACCGTGACGCCGCGCGCGCCGAGTGCGTCGCGTAGGACGTAACCCACCTGCATTCGTGGATCGCCGGTGCGCTTTTGTTGGACGACGATTGAATCGCTAGCCCCGATCTCTCCGCCAATTTGCACTAGGGGTCGTTCTTTACGCGGCGTGACGCCGAATCGGACACGGCTGCCTTTGGTCGCACCGTCGATGGTGCGGACGTGCCCCGCAAGCTCAGCCGCTCCGAATGGCTCGATAAAGGCGCGTGCATCGGTGCCGACAGTGCCGGGCACGACCCAAAGTACCAGCCTATTTCCACTTACCGCCGTCGCGCATACCGGTGCGCGAAAGGCTGCCCACTCCCCTGGTTGCTGCTCGAATGCGGGGGGCACATACGTTTCATCGAAGTAGCTCTGGTCCACGACGATTGCGTTGCTGATCCGCGTCAGCCCCAGGCCAACTAAGCGTGCGGCGAGCCCTTGAATGTGGTCACCAGAAAGCGACGGATCCCCTTCCCCGCGGATCACAAGCCGCGCAAGACTGCCGTTCTCCATGTGACCGAGCAGCGTGGTCTTGAACCGATGATTTGGCCCTAATGTCCTAAGCGCCGCCAACGCAGTCACCAATTTGCTCACTGAAGCCGGATTGCGTGGAGTATTGCCGTCATGTTCGAACAACACCCGGCCCGAAGCCACGTCTGCAACGGTCAGAGAGAGCTCCGCCTGGGATTGGGCTGCCCATGCTTGAATCGCGCTGTCCGGCGCACCCCGCGGAACCGCATCGGCAACTCCCGGCGGATCTAGTGCTGGTGTGGCGTGCCCCAATCGTGCCAGGCTGAACGCCAACCCGAATAGGGAGATGCTCCAAAGTACGGAAGCGGCTTTCATTGAAATGGAACGTGACGACAAGCCCCGCTCTAGCAATCCGCGCAAGCGGATTGGCGGGAAATTCCATGTCATTGACGCAGGTGGTCGAGATGGCGCGACAGACACTAGCGATGCATACCGCGGTTTGCCGCGTGTGAGAAGAATTCGCTGGCTTCCTCTGCTCCTTACCGTGGGCGTAACAGCGCTGGGTTGTCAGCCCCCGTCGCGCTCGCTTGAGCACGCTCCGATCGAAGTCCTCGTCAGCACCGAACCGGCGACGCTCGACCCACGCTACGCAACGCGAAGCTTGGACGTAAAGCTGAGCCGCCTGCTGCATGCCGGACTCGTGAGTTTGGATCCAGACACGCTCTTGCCCAAACCGGACATCGCCCTTTCACTGAAGCGGAGCAACGGTCTCGACATCGTGATAGAACTCGATCCCTCCGTGCGCTTTCATAGCGGAAAGCCCCTGGACTCGAACGATGTGTGCGCCACCATCC
>JBLNFG010001138.1:0-4420 GCA_050263495.1 Myxococcales bacterium
GAGAGCAAAGAAGGTCGCAACGGTGTCCAGTACCTCCGGCAAGTCTTCGGTGAGGCCCTCCAAGTTGGACAAGACGTAAGACAGTGGATTGTTGAGTTCATGCGCAACACCGGCAGCGAGCAACCCCATGCTCGACAGCCGATCGGCCTTGGCCAGCTGCGCCTCCATCATTCTTCTCTCTGTGATGTCTGCACCCGAAGAGAGAATCCCGATAACGTGGTTTTGCTCGTCGCGGAGCACCGCGTTGCTCCAGGCGATCCGTCGCTTTTCGCCTGTCGTCGTCAAGATCCAGGTTTCGAAGTGTTCAAGTCCGGCCGTGTTTCCCCGTAACAACGCATTCTGCACGGCAAGAGCCGCCTCCTGCTCTTCCGGTGGAATCAACTGCAAGGCGTCCTGCCCGAGCAACGCTGCCGGATCAGGTACGCCCAGGATCTCGCACCCACGACGGTTGATCAAGTTCACCTTGCCGTTCGCATCGACCCCGAACAGCATCACGGCCGCAACGTCGAGATAGCGCTGGGCCGTTTCCTTCTCGGCATGCAGGCTCGCCTGGTAGCGCTTCAAATCGCTCACGTCGCGCGAACTGACAATCATCTCCGTCGGTTCTCCCGCGCGCGACATCACTTGCCCAATCGACTCGATCCAGACGTAGCTGCCATCGGCCCGACGATACCGGTACTCGACCTTCCGTCGCTCCGAGGTCTTCATGGCGGCAGCGACTTCTGCCTGAACGTGAGCCTGGTCATCCGGGTGCACGAAATCGAGCACCAAACGTCCCGTCATTGAGACTGGGTCGTGACCGAGCTGTTTATGGGACGGGCTCACATAGGTGAATCGCCCATTGATGCTCACCAGTGACACCATGTCGAACATGTTCTCGGTGATGAGCGCAAGGAACCGTTCTCGCGCGAGTACCGCCGTCTCGGCCGCCTTGCGTGCCGTAATGTCCTGAAATGCTCCGATCAGCGTGCGAACGGCTCCGTCTTCGAGCACTGGCGTGCACTTGGTGTGGATCCACAGGTCTCTGCCTTTGGCCGTAGTGACTCTCAGCTCGAGGTCGAAGGGACGTCCCTGGGTCATCGCAGCGCTGACGGCTGATTCGAGGCGAAGGCGGTCGTCAGGCGGGTAGAACGCTAGAGATGCATCCAGAGTAGGTTCGTAGTTCTCGGGAACCTCGTGCAGCTCGCGTGTTACGGCGGTCCAGGAGACGCGCCGCGTGTCACAGTCCAGCTCCCAACCACCGACTCTGGCCATGCGCCCCGTCGTGGTCAACAGTCGCTCGGTGGCCAACAACTGTTCGACGTAGCGCTCGCGTTGAAGCGAGAGAGCCGTGATCTCACCGAGCGCCCGGATCTGTCTCGCGTCAACTTCATCGAAATCGCCGTCCTTGTCCGCAAGCGCGACGATTCCCCTGACCTTGCCCTCGAATGAGAATGGCGCAATCAGCACGTTCTTGGGCGAGCCGAGCCCGGCCAGTATTGGGTCCTCGCGTCCGGACTCAGCGATGTGGTTGTCCTGTCGTACTTGGTTCTGTAGGCAAACCTCGTAGAAGAGTCCCGTCGGTTGCAACGTCGCAATCACGCGGGGCCCCTCACTCCCCGGCGGGCCCCAAATGGTTGCCCGAAAACCGCATTCTTCCTCGCAAACTGCGATGCAACCCGTGCGCGCCCCGACGTTCCACTTTCCGACGTCCAGAATGCCGCTAGCAGCCTGCTTGAAGTCGCGCGATTCAAGTACCGCGTGCGCTGCCGCAAGCAGAGCAGCCGTCTCGGCTTCCGTTTTCTGTCGTTCCGAAATATCCTCAACTACACTGATGACGCGATGGGGGCGGCCTCGTTCCAGAAGAAAGGTCGACGTGATCTGACACGGAACGAGCTTGCCGTCCTTGCGCTGGAACGTCAGCTCTTGCCGCACCCGGTCCCGATCTTCGCTGAGCGCGTGGCGCAACTGCGCACCGAATCGCTCATGCGCTTCCGGGTTGGGGTAAAGGATAGCCGTCGACTGCCCGATCAATTCCTGGGGCGAATACCCGAGAAGCTCTTCGATCCGACGATTCACGCCGTCGATGATTCTCTCAGGGAACTGCACCGAAAGGATGGCCTGCCCGATGACGTCGTACACGCTCTGAAGGTGTTTCTTGCTAGCGCGCAGGTCCTGTTCCACCTGTTTGAGTTCGGTGATGTCCTGATCGCAACCGATCACGCGCGGTGGTCCCCCCTGGTCGTCCTCGACGCGTCGGGCGCGGGAGACCAGGAGCCGCTCTTGCCCGTCATTGTGGCGCACGATCCGATACTCGACTTCGAAGTGCGCTAGCTTGCCTTCGATCACGGCCAGGTACTGTTGTTCAAGCCGCGAACGATCGTCCGGGTGCACGAGCGTCAGCAGTGCTGAGCGTCTGAGTCGGTGCTCCGTACAAGCGTGAATCTTGCCCCATTCGTCGCTGAAGGTGACCTCGTCTTGAACCATGTCCCATTCCCACGCCCCAACGTGCGCAAGCGACTCGGCCTTTCGGAGTAGCGATTCGCTTCTGCGTCGCGCTTGTTCAGCGAGTACACGGTCCGTGACGTCCGTGCATACGCCGACGATGGCAGGCTCTTCACCGGGCTCGACGTCTGCCCAGAATCCCCGTTCGTGGACCCAACGCAAATCGCCATTGGGGCGCACAACGCGGTACTCAACCGAGGAACTACGCCGTTCGTGATGGAGTTGGTGCAGATGAGCGAGCACTCGGGGGCGATCATCGGGGTGCACACCATCGACGAAGGCTCGGGGATTGGCCTTCAACTCCGAGCGGGAGCGGCCCCAGATCTGTTCGTATGCTGGGCTAATGTATAACGATTCATCGATTCCAGGCGTGGCAGCCCAGAATGCATCGTCGATGGTGTCCGTCACCAAACGCAGGAGGCGTTGCCTGTTTTTGTGGTCGTGCTCTGCAACGGCAATCGCCGTGACATCCCGCCACACTGCGACGGCGCTATCGCCAGCTCTGGTCAATCGAATATCCAAGACACGGCGTGGACGGGTGGGGGAACCGTCTGCTTCCGGGGCGTCTGGAATGGTCGTGCGCTTCAGCGTCAGTGGCTCACCCGTCTCAACGACGCGCCGCAACGCCTCGGCCAATTCATCCGCTTGGAACATGGGCAACACGTCGAGCAAGCTCTTGCCCACTAGCTGATCGGCAGGAACTCTCGCGTCGATGGATGCCTGCTGATTGACGTACTCGATGCGAAAATCACAGATCTGGCCCTGGCCATTCCGCTCGGCGCGGCACACGGCACAGGCGTCAAAGATGGTCTCCGCGAGCGCCTTGAACGCGTCATTCGGGTGACCACTGCCGTTACAGGTTACGCTCATACCTAGACTCCCCTGCCAAGCGAACGCCACGCGCCGCGGCACAGGTCGTCAGATTCTATATCGAGCCGGTCGGCATTCTCCACGCGCGAACGCTGCCCTGCACTGAAGCGGCTTGAGAGGCGTTACTCGATGTTGCACGCATCCGTTGACCGGCCGCCGAGTAGGCGCTCTCGGCGGCTCAAAAACAGCGGGTTCATCGGTTTCAAGTCGCTCTCCCGCTGTGCCGCTTCGGCATCGGAAGGCAGCGAGGCTCGCGAAGGGATGAAAGGTGGTGCTTTCTGCTCCACGCAACCTGGAGGCGGCCGGTCAGGCGCAGACCGAGTGCGATGCCCGCGTCAATCGCAGATCGCAACGCTGCACGCGCCCGCGGTGCAGGCGAAGTGCGCGCACGCCGTGTTGCCGTTTGGGCACTGCTCGCAGATCGAGGGTAGGAGTCCCTTGCAGTCAGCGGCGGTGTTACATGCGGCTACCCCCGCGTCGCCAGCCTCATCTGGAACGCATTTGCATTGAGTTTGATCGAAGTGGCTACCGCGGATGCAAAGCACGTTCTGTACACAGGTTGGCGTGGCATCGTCTGGAACGCACTTGCATTGAGTTTGATCGAAGTGGCTGCCGCGAATGCAAAGCACGTTCTGTACACAGGTTGGCGTGGCATCGTCTGGCACACACTTGCAAAGAGCGCGGTCGAAGTGAGAGCCCTTGATGCAAAGCACGTTCTGGATGCACTCGCAACGACCAGATACCACTGGATCGCAACCGCCACCGCACGTCTCCGAAGACGGACATCCCATCGCAGGATTGTGGCACGCTAAGCCCGTGCCCCCTTCTCGCTTATTGCAGGGGTACAGATCGAAGTTTGCCGGGCAGCATTCGCTAACAGACGGGGCTCCGGCGCTCCCAACCTCACCCGGTCCAGGCTCCCCCGCGTGTTCGGTACAACCGGCAATCCAGCTCGTCAACAGAATGCAGATCGATGCACTTCCGATTCTAAACAGTGACATACGTCCCTTCTCAATGTGAACCCAGTGTGAGTCGCGCGCTCACGCTCGGCTAGCGAATTATCGTT
>JBLNFG010001139.1:0-3666 GCA_050263495.1 Myxococcales bacterium
CCAACCTCTGATGCCAGCTGTTCGCGACGTGACTGGAACAACTCGGTGAGCTGCTGCAGGCACGCAATGGCCGAAAGCGCTTCGGCGCGCGCGTCGAGTCTTTCACGAGTAGCTGCCACGGACTTATTATTAACCCTGGTTGACTATTGCGCAAGGTAAATTACGCAGCGAACTCCGGCAAAGGGGCGTGCGGCGTGTGGCCAAGGCCAGCTCGGCCATCGGAACAAGCTGGTTGCCAGCATGTTTTGGCGTCGAAGAGGCTGAACACGGACCCTTTCACGCGCGCTGTCCGAAACGCAGACGAGGGTGCTACGGTGGGGCCCGTGGCCATCACAGCACTTGCTATCTCAGGAAGCCCTCGTGAAAACGGTAACACTCATGCCCTGCTGCGGCGCTGCCTCGACCGCCTGGGTAGCCACGATATCCAGGGAGAGCTCGTCACCCTGGTGGGAAAGACCATCCGCGGCTGCAATGCCTGTGGTGCGTGCATTCCTAGTCGTGACGCGACTTGCCCCGGGATCTCGGACGATGATTTTGCGGAGTACTTCGAGAAGATGGTACGCGCCGACATCATTGTCGTGGGCTCACCCGTGTATTTCGGGTCGGCCGCACCAGAACTCATGGCACTGCTCGATCGCGCTGGCTATGTGTCGCGTGCGAACGGGCATCTCCTGTCGCGTAAACTCGGCGGCCCAATCGCCGTAGCCAGACGGGCAGGACACAACTTCACCTTCGCCCAACTGATGTTTTGGTACCTGATTAACGACATGATCGTTCCAGGTTCGACTTATTGGAACGTCGCGCTCGCAAAGGATCCCGGAGACGTGCTCGAGGATAAGGAAGCACTCGCCACCGTGGATCGATTCGCAGACAATCTGGCGTGGTTGGCACAGAAGACGCGCGCCTAGAACACCGAACGGCTGCGGGCACTTTTCTATCCCAGGCGCGTTCGCCGACCAGCACGCGATAGCTTTCGAGCAGCCGAGTCCATCGCGGACTGATCGCGCGGCACTCAGTAGCCTTCCGCTCAAACCGCGCCTTCGTAGCTCCGTCCTCAGTCGCCTTCCGCCGAACAGCGGTGACACGATCGGGCCCCCCACTTACTCAGTCCGGTTGAGTGGCGTGTATTCACGAGTGCCCCTGTTTATCTGAACAGTGGTTACACAGCATGCGAACAGGTGTGCAACGCGAGCAATGCTTGGCCATGGCTCGGAAGACTCTGTGGACGACCTAAAAAGAGTCAATCCAAGCGATTCGGCCGAGAGTAGCAGCTGGCTTTGCTCGCGAACATTCCGGTAAGATTGCGAGTTCCAGGATCTTCGCGATGGGATCAGTTGAGTACGACACATCTTTGTTGTTCCGCTCAAACGGGCGGCAGACACGCGTTCGGGCAGGGCCATACGTGGGGACGGCCCGAGCCACCATCGCGGCTGAGGCAGAAAGCGCATCCTACGTGTTGCTAGCGAGCCCACTGCCAACCTTGTCGGCGTCGATCGGACGAGATCCTACTGAGGGAAACTAGGATGGATTACGACATCCTGGCCGTCACTTTGGACGACTTCAAGATCACCACATCCCTCACGCGGCAAGACCTCGTGGTGCGAATGAGCGGAATGGGGGATATCGTCGCGGTGAAACCGTTGGAGCGATGCCTAAACGGAGTGCTGGAAGGGATATTTTCAGAGGAGATTGGCTCAGTCGAATTCGACATCCGTCGACTAGAACTGTTGAACTCGAGCTGCCTCAAGTCCTTTGCCTCGTTCATCTTGCAGTTGGTGTCGAGAAAATCTAGTTGCCCGATTCGCTTCATTGTCGACGCAAGACTTCCCTGGCAAGCGCGATGTCTCTTCGCTCTCGAGCGGCTTGCGCACTCCAGGGTGACCATCGTCCCGCGTTAGGCGCACGCGCGTTCCACGCCGACCCTCTCCCGTCGCATCTCCATGGAGAATGAAGAATACTCGAAGCTCGAAAACAGAGGGCAATCGGGAATCACAACAAAGATTCGGCGGAATTCGTGCTGGATGGGTGAGCGACGGTATCCTGGTTGTCGATCAATCAGTAGGTCAAGTCTGGGAATTCTGCCTGGGCCGCGGCGAACTCAGACTCGCGCGCTGCAGGCCAACCGAAGGCTGCAGTGGCCATTTCCTTCAGACTGGTACCGGCGGCGGCGCTCGTGAAGTGGACATACTCCCCCCAGTTAAGGTCGCGGGCATACCTGTTTCCAGTCTTGGGGAAGTGAGAGGCGAGAAGCTCGAAGTACCGGGCCATCACTCTCGCGTGGCCATGGTCGCGCCACAGCGGATAGAACCAGTCGCGGAACCAGGCCGTGCCCGCACGTGGAAAGCTATCGGTCTTGGCAATGAAGTCAGTGTAGACCTTCAACGCTTCGTCATTCAGGCCGAGGGCGACGTAAGCGTCGTAAATGTAGAATTCGGACCACTTGCTATCACCCCACAGCTTAAAGGCGGGTGATCCGTGTACGCCGTGCGAGCTAATTTCGACAACGTGGGCAGTCTCGTGGGTGGGTAGGATGTAGGCGGGGCGAGTCCAAGGGCCAGGCCCGCAGTCGCTGACGCTCCGGCTGTCGTGCGATTCGTCAAAATAGTTGGACGGGTGTCCACCGGCGTACTTGCCCTGGTGGAAAATGGCGTACAGACGATCGTCGTTGAACCCGCCATAGGTCTCCAAGGTGTATCGCCAGAGGTTGCTCATATAAGGCTGGATCCACTCGGTGCCCGCCCGAGTCACATCGGGGTCGAAGTAGATAGCTGCAAATTTGTCGTACGAAACACGCTCAAGGATCTGGACGTGTTCGAACCAATGCTCCGTCCAAGTCGCCGGTGGCGCCGCGATGTCGTCGGGCATGGGAGGGGTCCCGGCTTCGCCACCGTGAACGCCGCCAGTGGCCTGTCCGCCCATTTCCGAGCGGGTGCCACCGTTGGAGGAAGAACCGCCCTTCGAGATGGCTCCGCCCACGCTAGTGGAACTTCTCGTGGTCACCAAACCACCGATGCCCGTCGAGCCGCTGGAAGACAGCGAGCCCCCTAAACTCCTCCCGCTTGTGAAACCGGCCGCGCCGAAAGAGCCGCCGCTGGTCGAAGTGCCGCCAGTAGTCACCGTTCCGCTGAAACCACCACGAATCGTGACGGCCGAGCCTCCGGTGTTTGCAGCACGCCCGCCTCCAGCCGTGCCGCCTGTCGAGCCACCGAGCGAAGTACTGTTGGATGTGTCCGGAGGATCGCCGCGGGAATCGCCACAGGACGGAGTTGCGCTGACCAAAACAAAACAAAACAACAAAACGTTATCCAAGTTCATCACGTAAACTCCGTCGCCATGAGTGAAGACTGTTCAAGGACACGTCACCTTGGCAGTACAGGAAACCTGCGATCGCGAATTGACTGCGAGTGGAAGCGAGGCAAGCAAGGTGGAAGGGATCGGGCGCCACATTTGCGGGGGATAGGCAGTTCGTGTCGCTCTTGCTCTGCAATTGTCACCAGTGGCATCAACACTCAGATCTTTCCAAATTCGTGGCGCTCTCGGGGCACAGGCCGGACGCGAAAACGCCACTCACGAAAGGGGCAAGCGCTCTCCCTGCGACATTTCGAGAAATCGCTTGACCGTGGTGACAATCAATTCGGTATGGCGACACTCATCTCATCATCGACC
>JBLNFG010001140.1:0-3174 GCA_050263495.1 Myxococcales bacterium
GTCTTCACAACCCTCGTCTTCACCGACCTATCCGGCTCGACCGAGACGCTGAACCGGCTCGGAGACACCCGGTGGCGACTGTTGCTAGCCGAGCACAACCAGGCAGTGCGCGCCGAGATCGAGCGCTTCGGTGGACGCGAGGCGAAGACCACCGGTGACGGTTTCTTCGTCCTCTTCGACAGCCCGGCCCGTGCGGTGCGCGGTGCGGCGGCGATGGTCGACGCCGCCACCGCGCACGGTCTCGCCGGTCGCGCCGGAGTCCATGCCGGTGAAGTGGAGCTCGAGGGTGAGGAGGTCAGAGGGATTGCGGTCCACGCCGCGGCGCGGATTCTCCGCGTAGCGCAGCCGGGCGAAGTCATGGTCTCCACCACCGTTCGCGACCTGCTCTCTGGCTCCGGACTCGAGTTCGTCGACCGGGGAGAGTTCGAGCTGCGCGGTCTTGACGGGCGCCGCGGGTTGGCGGCACTGGTCCGATAGATCTTCGCCCGCCCAGGCTGGCCTCATCTGCTCAAAAAGACCAATACCGACAGAGGCGCTCGCAGCGGTGGACTGCCAGCCAGGCGCAAGGCGTAAATACGTGTCCTCCCTCTCGACCTCGAGAGAAGGGACACACCCAAGCGAGCGTGTCTGCCGTGCAATGCAGCGCGTACCACACTTTCCACATGGGTTACTACTTGCTGGAGTACGCACTGATTGATGACTATCTAGCTCGGCGGGCCGCCTTCCGCGAGGCGCATCTCACGCTCGCTCGAGAAGCGCATCATCGTGGGGACCTGGTCCTCGCAGGTGCCCTTGCCGAGCCGGCTGATCGAGCAGTTCTCGTTTGGCGGACGGACGATCGCTACATTGTTGAGCGCTTCGCTGACGGCGATCCTTACGTTCAGAATGGCTTGGTCACTTCATGGACCATCCGATCCTGGACGGTGGTCATCGGCGAGACAGCTGAATAGAGCTCAACCCTGGGTGAGCCCTCGTCCTTCACCGGCAGCGGCGGTCTGAAATCCGTCTTCGGACACCTTACGGGCGAGCCGACTGCAGGCGCTTTTGCGTAGCTCGTGCCCGAATTGGCAGCTTCGCCGGCACAAGTTCCACCGGCGTCGGGTCCGCGGTCAGCGATTGCAGGTACCTGACAAAGACGCGGGCCGACTCTCCGTTTTCATACCCTCCGAGGTAGTACTCGCGGCGTTTGACTCGAGTCGATGCGAGCGGGTCGTCGCCCAGCATGGCGTCGAGCGCCTCGTCAAGGGTGGACAGGTCCCACTCGATGACGTAGGCAGAGCGGCTAGAAGGGAATCGAGCTCGGAAAGTATCTGTCTTGTCGCCCGTGGCAACCATCGCGAACGGCTTAAGCGACTGCATGAAGTCCGTAACGACCCCGGACACATCCGACACCATGGCGTCCGCAGTGTTGACCAACTCAGCAAACGTCGGATCGGATGCCGCAGCGCTCGAACGGTGCGGCCGTGACGTCGCCTCGGCATCCGCTCGGAGGAGCTCGTCAATTGCGGCAATCGCGGCGGCGGACTCCGGCAGTCTGCGGTTGGCCGGGTGCGGCCTGAAGATCACTGTCGCATTGCGCGCGAGCAAGGCGGAGACGACAGCTGCGCCAATAGGAAGGGAGGAGTGATTGGTCTTCTGGTAGTCGGCCGCGTACCAGGTCGGCGCGTAGAGCACGACGGGGTTGTCGACCATGGAGATTGGGGTCCTCGCTGTTTCGATGTTCTCGACCTGGGGACGACCAAAAATCTTGAACTTCTCCGGCGGAATGTAAACCCCATGTGCGACGTAGCGGTCAATCGCTGCCTGGCCAGCCACGATGAGAACGTCATATGCCGCCGACTTCCGGCGGCACGAAGCCTCCTTATCGCTGTCGCCATGATGGAGCCAGACGTGGGTCATACGCCGGACCTTCAGGAACTCGTCGTTGTCGCGGCTGAAGACGTAGAGCGCTGCCCGGACTGTCTTTGGCAACATGGCTCGGATTGCTCGAAGGTCTCCCCTCGCCGCGTAGATCACCGGCATCGGGTATCTGTCGGCCACGCGCTGGAATGCGAGTGCGTCGGTGGTCACGATGGTGAAGGGTTGCCCGATTCTCTCCAAGTAAGGCGACCACAAACCGATGTGGAAGGCGGCGTGCCCGTTATAAGGCATCGTCAATACCGGACGGTATGCCCGAAGCCTGTCGAGCACTACTTTGTTGTACCGGATGAAGCGTGAATGCTGCGCCCCAATCACGGCCAGCATCGCTACTGCCAGCACTGAAAGCGCTAGGAATACCGCCGCTGGCAGCGACAGCGTGGCAGCGACAAAGCTGAGTACGACAAACCCGCAGGTCACTGCCCCGGCCCACCCATATGGCCAGCGCGGGGGGTTGATTGGCTCTTCGGGAGCTCCTGGCAGATTCCGAGCTTTTAGTTGCACCACGTCAGCGTCTTTTAGAGCGGTGCAAAACCACCACAGCCCAGCAAATACCACCAGCAAGCCGGCGACGACGAGGAACGGCAAGCTCGGGGAGTTGGCGAGATACCAGCAGGCAACTCCAGCGCACAGCATGGCGGCGGCGCTTAGCCGAATCCAGAAGGTCCCCAGCATGCGCTTGCGGACGCTAATCCCGAGCAGCGTCAGCTGCTGCGCGATCCCGATAACCAGTCCAGCCGCGCAGGCGAGTCGCAGCCAGAGGACATCCCCCGCCCAGACAGATGTAATACCGGCGAGCAATGCCAGAACCGACCACGCTCGTGAGCGCAACAGCCGAGACACGTGTGAGCCTCCCCCGAGATGCTGGCTAGACCCTATCGTTTTTTCGCTTCGGCGCCTCAATACGTGCTTCGCTGCGTCGATATCGACTTTCCGTCGACGGTGGGTCCTGCGATAAGGGGTACTGGCAGGGACTCCCACCCTCGGCATATGGCGCTCTAGCGTCGTGGATGGACGCGGGCACGGGGCGCATGCGCGGGAGCCGTTCATACCGCAGGCTCCATGCTGGCGGTCAAACGAAGGGGTCAAGCACTCCAACAAATTCAAGAAAGGAGAGATTGATCATGGAGAAGCGCATCCTCGGGGCCGACCTGGAGGTTTCCGCGATCGGACTGGGCTGCATGAGCATGACCGGCGGTTACAGCGATCGGCCCGAGCGGACTGAGATGCTCGCCCTCATCCGGACCGCCGTCGACC
>JBLNFG010001141.1:0-2508 GCA_050263495.1 Myxococcales bacterium
GATCTCGTTTGCCGCCGAGAAGTGCGTCGGGTGCAAGCTCTGCGAACGCGACTGTCCGGCAAACGCGATCTTGATCGTGAAAATCGCGGACAAGACGTACCAAGCCAAGGTCGACATGGCCAAATGCATCTACTGCGGGCAGTGTGCCGACACCTGCCGCAAAGATGGCATCGAGCCCACTCAGGAGTTCGAACTCGCGGTTATCGATCGTGAGCAACTGAAGGTCACCTATGGCCCAGCGATTAAGCCCTCTACCCCGCCAGCAGCTCCACCGGCTGTTGACGGAGCGGCTCCAAGCGGCGAGTAGCGTCGCTCTACTCTGTGTAGGCGCCGAACTGCGTGGCGACGACGGCGTGGGGATGCGAATCGGTCGTCTCTTGGACGACCCAGAATTCGCCAATCCGCGCCTTCGCGTTCATTTTGGCTCAAGCGCCCCAGAGAACTGCACGGGCCCGATCCGAGAACAAGCACCTAGTCACTTGCTGATTATCGATGCGGCTCATCTCGGTGCGGAACCCGGCGCGATGGCGTTGCTCGAACGCGACCAGATTACAGGTGTCAGTTTTTGCACTCATGCGCTCCCGCTGAACGTGATTGTGGACTTCATTGCGGCGTCCAATCCGCAGCTAAAAGACGTACTCCTGCTCGGCATCCAGCCGCAGGAAATGGGCTTCGACGAGCCTCTCACGACAATTATCGAGGAAGCGGCGCAGGCGGTCGCGCAGATGCTGAGAGTGGCATTGCCCACCCCTACTTGAAGCTGCCCCACCGTGGACGTTGCGCGGGATCCTGAGCGCGGCTGAGCAGCTCAAGCGGACGAACTCCGTAGTCCGGGGCGGGGCGCTCTGGCGGTGTCCGATCATCGCTGGGCAGAGGGCGGCAGGGCGGACCGAATGTCAGCCCCGCCGCTCTTGGGTGCCGTCCGGGACGAGACTCTGTCATTTAATTCCTAGCAGCGCCACGGCCCCGGTGAGTGTTAGCGCCGCAGTCCCGATGAACACCGGGCCATACCCGAAGGCGTCTGCTACGACGCCCAAACCCAACACGCTGAGCGCGTTGCCCAAGCTGAATGCGCCGCCGAACAGGGAAGCAATCACCGCGCGATTGCGCTCCGTTGCACGCTCGAGCGCCATGGCGTTGAGTGCTGGGTAGACCAAGCCATGCGCGATGCCGAGCCCGATGCCCGCGAGCAGCAACGTACCCGGGGTGATTTCGGCAGTGAGCGCGACGACAAGCGCGTAGAGGATCAACATGCCAATGGAGACTCGGCCCCGCCCCCAACGGTCCGCAACGCCGGAACAGAGGAGGCGCACGGTGGTAGCACCAAGCACGTAGCCGCTGAAGTAGCGCCCGACATCGCGCGCCCCGCGATCCAACGCGAGGGGTTGTGTAAAGGTGAACATCACGCCGATGGTGACGCCGCAGATTGCGGTGGCGTACAAGACGTACCAAAGCGAGCGATCGGAAAGAGCCCAATGGCTCGACGAACCTGCTTGCGCTACCGGTGAATCCCCAAGCCGACACGCCAAGGCAAAGGCAATTAGTCCGCAGCCCGCTGCCATCAGGAACACCCACTTCCAGCCGAAACGAGCGGCAATTGGTTCCGCGAGCAGAGGAGAAAGTGCATTGGTGACGAGCGCCGCCAAACCCACCCAGCCCATTGCTTGGGCGAGTCGAGCCTTCGGAACTAGCTCGGCTCCGCGAGTTACGATCGTGCCCAGAAACAACGTGAACGCCACTCCTTGCACCGCGCGGATGGCGTACAATAACGCGCTCGCACGCTCCACTTGCGTGAATGCGAGCGCTGAAACAACAAGCAGCACCAGGCCGGTACATGCCGGATTACGGCGCGCACCCCGCGCGAGCCACAGTGCTGAGAATGGCGTCGCTAGCACTGCAGCGACGAGCCCAACCCCTACGGTGCGACCAATCTCCGTGGCAGACGCGTTGAGCTCCAAGCGCAGAAACTTGGGCAACAGATGAAACACTGAAAATCCCAGCCCAAACGCGAACTGCGTGACCAGCAGCTCGATGAACTCGCGCGACCACACGACATCGCGTTCGCCCGCAAGCTGCTGGCAACAACTATCCTCATCAACGGACTGCTCACTCTCCAAACTAGACATACTGACACTCCTCGGATCCCGCCAGGAGCGGAGGAGGAGCGTCAGGTTGCTTTGGCTGGCCTCCACCTTACCGCATTGGTGGGGCCACGTATTCAAAGCTCAACTCACGAAATGGACCCCGACCGCCGCTTGGGCGTAATCCACAGATGCTTCGGGGTTCGACAAAACTGCATGAGAAGATGCAGGGTAGCTTGGATCTCTCCGCTTGTCCACAACGCGGCAAATGTCGGCCGCCCATGCAACAACGCGTAGCCCAATTGCCGCGGGGGCTCGCGTCGAGCGCCGCCCACTCGCGCATGCGACATCGTTGCTCGTCGTTCGTCAGTCGTCCTTCACTCGCGCATTCGACGTCGTTTCTCGTCGTTCTTCTGTCGTCCTGCAC
>JBLNFG010001142.1:0-7180 GCA_050263495.1 Myxococcales bacterium
CGAGTTCGCGTGGGATGCTCAGAATGGCGCCCAACTGCGCTGGGCCGCGCCCGCAGCGCCTCGTGAGTACTTGGAACAGGTGGGGGCGGCCGCGGTAGCGAACATGATGCGGTCCGTGCAAGCCGCCTGAGTTGTCACTTGCACGCACAAAGTGCGGAATGTTGCGTAGCCCGCGGGGGTCCGCTGGTTTTCGTGACCAGGCCTTTTTTTGGCAATGCCACCTCGAGCTGGTCGACGTGGGGGTATGTCATTCTGGTTTTGCCGCCGTCCTTCCAATTATTGGCGATTCCGACCGAACACTCGCCGCAGCAACTTACGGCGAGGTGGGCCTGAAATATCCGCTCGCGGGTTCGAGGATGTGCCGCGAGGAGGTTGCGAATCGTCCGCTCGCGGGTTCGAGGATGTGCCGCGAGGAGATTGCGAATCGTCCGCTCGCGGGTTCGACGACGTGCCGCGAGTTTGGCCGTCCCTCGTCGCTCACGTTGTCCGTGTCGCAGCGCTGGCAGTGGCAGTACTGACGACCACCGTAACGATGCCTTGCGTTGGACAAGGGCATCCTGACGTAACGGTCGCAATTCGGGTCGCAACGCGACAAACCGAGACACATGGACGGGATGGGATGGCCGTAGTGGAGGTGGGCTTCGTACCGGCCGCGGGTCGCTCTGGTACGGCGGTTGCGGCGGGAATGCTGGAGATCGATCCGGAACTGGAGATGGTGCCAGGGGCCGAAGTTCCGCTCGATCCGCTCGAACGAGATATTCCGACGCAAGACAGTGAAGCTCGGCGACCCGGTCGTGGTCGCGACGGGCTAACCAAACAACAAGCGCAGCTAAGGCACGTGCCGTATCCAGTGACGGCTGCGTTCGCCCGCGATGCGGTTGAGGCCGCTCTCCAGGCACACGGTGTCATGGCCGCAATGGAGCGGCTCGAGAGTATGACGAATCGAGCAAAATCGAGCGCCTTATTGCCAGAGGTGCGGCTGCGCGCTGGGCGGGATACGGATCAATCGCTGCGGCTTACGCCCACGAGTGAGGATCCGTATCGGTTCAGCCAATCCGGGGGCGTGTCCTTGCTCATGGAAGGCGCGCTCACGTGGCGTCTGGGGCGCGTGGTATTTGCGGGTGAAGAGCTCGGCATCGAACGTCTTCGATTAGCCCAAGCGCGGGAGCGTCAGCGCGTCACCTCACTCCTTCTGAATGAGCTGCTGACCTGGCAAACGGCGTGGCGCCGCGTTCAGGCCTATGGTGACGAAGCGAACGCCGCTCTGGAGGATGTAGTTGAAGCGAGTATGCGGCTCGACGCACTGACTGGGGGATGGTTCTCGGCTCATCAGCCAGCTGGGGCTCGGTCGAACACGCTGCAGCCGACGAAAGATGATGTTTACGAGACTATTCCAGCACCCGACTCGGGCCGCACGCGAATGCAGAACCCACCTCAGGCTACTGGACCCGCAGAGCCTGCCGCAACCCCTGCGCTAGAGAACGCGGAATCCCATTTCCATTCGCATCTGCTTGAGCATGCAGCTGTTTCGCGGTAAGGAGCGCTCGTGATTTCCGAGACTCGTGCCCAACTCGATGACCTCCAAAGGCGTGTTGATGCGCTAAGGGGGTCTCTTTGACGTCCCGGTACTGAAACGACAGATTGAGGAAATAGACGCGCTCTCTGCGGCTGCAGATTTCTGGACCAACGCCGACAAAGCACAAGCCATGATGCGCAAACGCGCCGGCTTGACCGAGAAGGTGGAGCACGTCGAGAAGCTTCTGTCCGAGGTCAGTGACACACGAGAGTATCTCGATCTCGGCGAGATGGAGAACGACGAGTCCGTCGTCAATGACGCGGTCTTGCAGGCGCAACGGCTCGAGCAGAAGGTGCGTAAGGCCGAGCTGCAGCGCATGCTGTCGGGACCCGCGGATCGTTCCGGCGCGATTGTCAGCATCCATCCGGGTTCCGGTGGGGCCGAAGCCAAAGACTGGGCGGAGATGCTGCTGCGCATGTACCTGCGATGGTGCGAACGTCGCGGTTTTGCGACGGATATCATCGACTACCAAGCGGGTGACGAGGCGGGAATCGACGGTGCAAGCTTTACTGTCGCCGGCGATAGCGCGTACGGCTACATGCGGTCTGAAATCGGCGTGCATCGGCTTGTACGGATCAGTCCCTTTGACGCCAATGCACGGCGTCACACCAGCTTCGCGGCCGTGGAAGTCGTGCCTGATATCGAAGACGAGATCGACATCGAAGTGAACGAGAACGATCTCGAGATCTCGACGATGCGAGCTGGCGGCAAGGGCGGTCAGAACGTCAACAAGGTCGAGACCGCAGTGCGCATGCGACATCTTCCCTCCGGGATCATGGTGGTGTGTCGTGCTGAGCGCAGCCAACACCAGAACCGGCACATGGCCATGAAGATGCTCAAGGCCAAACTGTACGAACTCGAGTTGGCCAAGCGGGAGCAGGCGCAGGCGCAATACGAGGCCCAGAAGGGCCAAATCGCCTGGGGCAACCAGATTCGGAGCTACGTCGTTCAGCCGTATCAGTTGGTGAAGGATCTTCGCACCGAACACGAGACCAGCGATATTAACGGTGTCCTGGACGGCGACTTGGATGGGTTCATCGAGGCCTTCCTGCTTCGTACGGCCGATCTCCAAATGCAGGGTGGATTGGGCCGCGTGCAAGCCACGAGCAAGTCGTAGCGAGCGAGCAAACCCCGCTCGTTCGCAATGTGGGGTGGACTCTTGCCCCGGCCCCTGGTACACGCCCGGCCGAAGATGTCTGAGTCCCGCACGAAAGAAACCGCAACCGACCCGAGCTCCACGCACGGCGCCGAAGAGGCGTTGATCAAGGCACGACGCGATAAGGCCCAAAAAATTCGCGATCGAGGGGATAACCCGTTTGCCAACAAGACCTGTGATGAGCTTCGCATCACGATTCGGGATCTACGCAAGGAATTCGAGCCTGCGAAACTCGCGGATTCGACCGGTGAAGATCGCTACGACGCCGAACGCGTCGCGTCGCTGGCAGCGGGACAGATTCGGCACGTCGTCGGCCGATTGATGGCACGACGTGGGTTCGGAAAGGCCAGCTTCCTTCGTCTGCGCGACGATTCGGGAGAGATGCAGCTGTTTGCAAAGCTGGATCTGCTCGGTCCCGACTTTCAGCGGCTCGAGGAGCTAGACGTTGCCGACTTCGTCGAGGCTTCGGGCATTCCGATGGTGACGAAGACGGGCGAATTCAGTCTCGAGCTGCGCAGCCTACGCATCTTGACCAAGGCGATGCGTCCCTTGCCGGACAAGTGGCATGGCCTCACGGACGTCGACTTACGGTACCGTCGACGCTATGTCGATCTGGTTGCGAACCCAGACGTGGCATCGGTCTTTCGTGCTCGGTCGGCGATTTTGGCCGGATTGCGCCGTTACCTCGATGGCCTCGGCTTCCTTGAGGTAGAGACGCCAACCCTGCATAGCCTGGTTGGGGGCGCCGCTGCCAAGCCGTTCGACACGCACCACAACGCGCTCAATCTCGATCTCTTCTTGCGAATTGCCCCCGAGCTTTACCTCAAGCGCCTGCTGGTGGGTGGATTCGAGCGCGTCTACGAGATCGGTCGCTGTTACCGCAATGAGGGGATTAGCACGCGACACAATCCCGAATTCACGATGCTCGAGTTCTATCGCGCGTACGCGACGTACGAGACCTTGATGGAAATGGCAGAAGAGCTTTTGCGCTCCGTCGATCGCCATCTCGAATCCGTGATGCTGGCGGCGGGCCAAGGCGCTCAATATGCCGACTGGCGCAGCAAGCGAGGCTTCACCTTCGACGAACCGTTCGCTCGCGTGCCGATGCGTACGGCCGTGGTTCGTGCGCTGAACGCCGCCGGGCTATCGGAGACGCTGATCGACGAATTTAGCCAAATCGCGGCGCCCAAGCCAGACCAGCCAGATACGTCTGCCGAGACAGTCCGAGCACTGGCGAACACGAGCGACCGTTCCAAGCAGATCGACTGGGGCAACTTCCGCAAGGGGCTGAACGGCTGTGAATCGGATGGCGAACGGCTGTTCCTCGCCTACGAGTACTTGGCGGAGCCGTTCTTGGCGCAAGACTATCGTTCGCGTGACGGTAGCAAGAGTGTCCCTGTTCTGATCGTAGACTATCCGTTCGAGGTGTCGCCACTAGCTCGCAAAAAGGACAGCGATCCGAGTCTGGTCGATCGCTTCGAACTGTTCGTTGAAGGCCGTGAGCTCTGCAATGCTTTCAGCGAGCTCAACGACCCAGACGATCAGGCTGCGCGTTTCGCCGAGCAGATGCGCAAGAAGAGCGCGGGCGCCGAGGAGACGATGGACTACGACGAGGACTACGTCCGAGCGCTTGAACACGGCATGCCACCAGCGGCAGGGTTCGGGCTCGGCGTCGATCGGCTGACCATGATGCTCACCGGTCAGCCTTCGATTCGCGACGTAATAGCCTTTCCTTTGCTGCGTCCGGAAGGGGCAAGCTGATGCCGCTATTCGCTGCCCTCGCGCCAACCCAGCTGCCGCAAATTCCAGTTGGCAAGCTCGAGGCGCTCTGGATGCGGATCGGAATTCGAGGACAGATCGCGATCGCTGCGTTGGTCGCGATCGTGCTCATCTGGCTGATCCACCGTATCTGGGTGCGGCTAGGGAGAGCCGGTCGGCGCGGCCTGATCGTGGGCGCGATTGGCTTCCTGGCGCTGTCGTTTGCAATCTTTGCCACCTGGACGCTGAAGCTGCCCCCGCCGAAGGGCAGCGTATTCATCCTGTGGCACCAGATCGTTCGGATTGGTGCCGTACTCTCGGGCACGTCGCTCCTTATCTCGGGCATGCTGCTGCTCTTGCCCCGAGTGCTCAACCTAATCGAGGGCAAAGGCTTCCTATCGTTTGTGGCAGCCCGTCACGTCCGTGCGCATAAGAGCGGATTTCTTACCGTCATTTCGACGTTATCGATCGGTGGGGTGGCGTTGAGCTGTGCCTCGCTCTGCGCGGTAACCAGCATCATGGGCGGCTTTGGTGCGGACCTAAAGCGCAAGATTCTGGGCAGTAACGCCCATATTCGGATCGAGAATGGGCAGATCGGCGGCTTCGAGCGTTGGCAAGAGGCGCTGCAATCCGCCGGTCGCGTCCCGGGCGTAACAGGCATCACGCCTTTGGCGAGTGGCGAGGTGATGATCTCGAGCACCTCGAACACGGCCGGCGTGCTACTGAAGGGGATCGAGCCGAAGAGCATCGCCGGCGTGATCGATCTGCTGAACAACCTCGAGGTGGGGCAGTTCCGGTACATCGAGGAGCCGAAGCTCTTGGCAGAACTGCCACCCACTGAGATTGTTGGGATCGGACCGCGTGGCGAGCTTTATCCGAAGGGAATCGACTATCGCAGCCGGTTCCGCGGACCCGATGCTCCACCGGAGCCTGTCGAGGTTTATCCTGGCATTATCGTTGGTCGCGAATTGGCCAAGTCGCTGCATGTCTACGTGGGCGACGAGGTAACGCTAGTCTCTCCGCTCGGCGATCTCGGCCCGATGGGCCTGCTACCGCGCACGCAGCGTTTCCGCGTCGCGGCCATCTTCTTCAGCGGGATGTACGAGTACGATGCGACGCACGCCTATATCAAGCTCGATGTCGCGCAGCACTTCCTCGACCTCGGAGAACGCGTCACTGCGATCGAGGTTCGCGTGGTCGATGCAGAGGCGGTACGGCCCGTGCGCGACGCCGTCGCGCGCGCCGTCGGGCGCGACGACGTGAAGATCCGCGACTGGAAGGAGCTCAATCGTAATCTCTTCAACGCGCTGCTGCTCGAGAAGATTACGACCTTCATCATTCTCTCGATCGCGATCACGGTCGCTAGCTTCTGCATCATTTGCACGCTCTTGCTCATGGTCACGGAAAAGAGCAAAGAGATTGCGATCCTCAAATCACTGGGCGCAGCTGATCAGGATATCATGCGTCTCTTCATGCTCGAGGGGATCATCATCGGCTCGATCGGAACCCTGCTGGGCGTGGTGTTTGGTTGGGCTCTCGCCATGGGGCTCAAGTCCTCTGGCGTCCAGTTGAGCACCGAAGTCTATTACGTGGATCGACTGCCCATCTCAGTAAACCCAAGCGACTATGCGCTCGTTGCGCTGGCTTCGCTTTTGATCACCACCATATCAACCATCTATCCCGCATTGGCAGCAAGTCGACTCACTCCCGTCGATGGGCTGCGTTATGAATGAGGAGCGTTTCGTGGCTGAGCCGCTCGTTATCATCGAAGGCATCGAGAAGACATTCCAGCACATGGGCAGCTCACTCGAGGTGCTAAAGGGGATCGATCTAGTGATCGAGCAGGGCCAAATCCTGGCCGTGGTTGGGCCCTCCGGCGCTGGCAAAAGCACGCTTCTGCACTGCATGGGCACACTGGATCTGCCAACGCGAGGACGGATTGTCTTCGGGGGCGAAGAGCTAACCACCATGCGACCGTCACGGCTGGCCGCAGTCAGGAACAAGGACATTGGATTTGTGTTCCAATTCCACCACCTGTTGCCCGAATTTACTGCGCTCGAGAACGTGATGCTGCCCGGATTGATCGCGGGGCGACCGCGCCGGGACATGGAACGTCGCGCCTCGTCGTTGCTCGAGGAAGTCGGGCTGAGCGCGCGCGCCACACACCGGCCCGGCGAGCTTTCCGGTGGAGAGCAGCAGCGTGTCGCGGTGGCTCGAGCTTTGGCGCTCGAACCGCGGCTGGTGCTCGCGGACGAACCGACGGGTAACCTGGACAGTGCTACGAGCGAAGCGATTCACGAGCTATTCTTCGACATCAATCGCAAATACAACACCACGATCGTGGTGGTAACGCACAATCCAAGCTTTGCCGATAGCATGCCGCGCGTCGTGCACTTAAAGGACGGACGGGTGGATCGCGACGTGCTCGCCGAGAAATCCAGCGCGCCTAACTGAGTTACGATTTTTGGGGGTCAGGGCGTCGCACGTCTGCAGCTTCCCGGAACTCGAGGTTACGACGCGATGCCCTGAATTGACGCGCCGAGATGCTGCTCGACGCGGCTTCGCGGAATCGGACG
Source organism: Myxococcales bacterium (assembly GCA_050263495.1). Lineage (GTDB taxonomy): Bacteria > Myxococcota_A > Polyangia > Polyangiales > Polyangiaceae > FEN-1139. Next base: position 7,067 of record JBLNFG010001142.1, read on the forward strand.
GCGCATTGGACGCGAAGAGACGTCGACGGCGCATTGGACGCGAAGAGACGTCGACGGCGCATTGGACGCGAAGAGACGTCGACGGCGCATTGGACGCGAAGAGACGTCGACGGC
>JBLNFG010001143.1:0-6658 GCA_050263495.1 Myxococcales bacterium
GCGATGAGCACGAAGAAAAAGGTCACAGCGTACATCAAGCTACAGCTACCGGCAGGTAAGGCTAATCCCTCGCCACCGGTGGGCCCCGCACTCGGCCAGCACGGGGTTAACATCATGCAGTTCTGCAAGGACTTCAACGCGCGCAGCGCGCAGTTCGGCGACACGATTATTCCCGTCGTGATCACCGTCTACGCGGACCGCTCGTTCACCTTCATCATGAAGTCGCCGCCGGCGAGCATCTTGGTGAAGAAGGCGGCGGGGCTGCGCACGACAGGTAAGCCTGGAACCGGCTCGAAGGAGCCGAATAAGCAGAAGGTTGCAGAGCTAAGCTGGGCTCAGGTTCGCGCGATCGCGGCCGAGAAGATCAAAGACATGAATACGACGGACGTCGAAGCGGCAGCCCGCTCGATTGCCGGGACCGCGCGCAGCATGGGAGTCGACGTTAACTAACGTCCCGCCGCTGCGAAGATACTGGAGCGCCGTGAGTGCCTTGCACTGATGACGCATCCCAGGAGTCGAAAGACGACCAATGGCACGAATACCCAAGAAGCAGAAAGAGGCGCTTGCCAAGTTCGATCGGCAAAAGCGCTACAACTTGGACGAAGCGGTGGGCATCGTGAAGCGATCCGCTTACGCCAAGTTTGACGAGAGCGTGGACCTTGCGGTCCGGCTCGGCGTCAATCCAAAACACGCGGACCAGATGGTTCGCGGCGCGCTCGTCTTGCCGCACGGTACAGGCAAGAAGGTGCGTGTCCTCGTGTTCGCCAAAGGTGAGAAAGAGAAGGAGGCCTTGGCCTCTGGTGCTGATCTCGCCGGCGCGGACGAACTCGTGCAGAAAGTCCAGGAAGGCCTGTTGGACTTCGACCGTGTGATCGCCACCCCAGACATGATGGGAGCTGTCGGTAAGCTCGGTCGTATCCTCGGTCCACGTGGCTTGATGCCAAACCCCAAGGTTGGCACTGTGACCTTCGACGTCAGCTCGGCGGTCCGCGAGGCCAAGGCAGGCAAGGTGGAGTATCGCGTCGACAAAGCCGGCGTCGTACATTGCCGGGTCGGTCGAGTCTCGTTCGAAGAGGCGGCCCTGAGCGAGAACGCAAACGCTCTCGTGCGCGAGCTGCTTCACAAGAAGCCAGCCACGGCCAAGGGTATCTACCTGAAGAGCATCACGGTTTCGAGCACCATGGGGCCTGGCGTGCGCGTCGATACGGGCACGATCGCGGTCGCTGAGGAGGTGGCCTAATGTTACGGACTGACAAGGCCGAGGCCATCGAACACATCAAGGAGCGCTTCTCCAAGATGTCTTCCGCGGTGTTCGTGGATTACGCAGGACTCACCGTCGCGGAGGTAAGCAAGCTCCGGGACGAACTTCGAAAGAAGGGCGTCGAGTACCGCGTTCTCAAGAACAAGCTCGTTCAGCATGCCCTCAAGGGGTCACCCTTTGTCGATACCCTCGGCAAACTGGCTCTGAAGGGAATGACGGCTGTCGCGTGGAGCTTCGAAGAGCCCAGCGCCGCAGCCCGAGTGCTGAAAGAGTACCGCAAAGAGAATGAGAAGCTGAAGATCAAAGCGGGGCTGATGGACGGGCAGGTGCTCGATTCTAGCGCCGTCGAGAATCAGCTCGCATCTCTACCGAGCAAAGACGAGGCACGTTCCATGCTGCTAGCTACGATGCTGGCGCCGGCACAGACCTTCGTCAGGTTGCTCGCTGCGCCGAGTCGAGAATTCGTTGGTGTGCTGGCAGCGAAGCAGCGCAAGGACGAAGGCTAAAGGACGATGTTGATTGAACGAGGCTGGGTGACACTCGTTCCAAGTCTGAGCGCTGCCATAACTGGCGGCCGGGCTTACCCCCCGTCATCCGTTGTCCAAGATTAAAAAGAAATACCCCAGCTTAGGCTGAAGGCAGTTACAGGAGCAGGTCATGGCCGAGATTACGCGTGAACAGGTTGTCGATTACCTTTCCAACCTCCCCGTCATTCAGATTGCCGAGCTAGTCAAGACGCTCGAGCAGACGTGGGGAGTCAGCGCAGCACCCGTTGCTGTGGCTGCTGCCGGTGGTGGAGCCGCTCCCGCGGCCGCTGTCGAAGAGAAGACGGAGTTCGACGTCGTGCTGGCAGATGCCGGAGCGAACAAGATCAACGTCATCAAGGTCGTTCGTGAGATCACGGCCCTCGGCCTCAAGGAAGCCAAGGACCTGGTCGAAGGAGCCCCCAAGGCCATCAAAGAGGGCGTTGGTAAGGACGAAGCGAACGACATCAAGAAGAAGCTCGAGGACGCGGGCGCCAAGGTCGAGGTCAAGTAATCCTCGCGTGCCCGATCAGCGTTTCTCAGAACAAATAAGCTTGACCCCGCTGCAAGTCGGTGGGGTCGGCACTGCGTCGAGCGTAATGGAATGAGCGTCTCGCGGGACGGCAGAGGTCTGCCGTTCCCGCGTGCCGTCGTCTGGAGGAACGAGCATGGCGTCGAAGGTCCAGTCCAACTTCCGACATCGAACGAACCTTGGCAAGGTCGAACCGATCGTAGAGATCCCGAATCTCATCGACATTCAGAAGAGTAGTTACGATAAGTTTCTCCAGACCGATGTCGCTCCGCGGGAGCGAAAAGAGATCGGGCTCGAGGCGGTTTTCCGCAGCGTATTTCCGATCAAGGACTTTGATGGCACGAGCGAGCTCGTGTACGTCTCGTACAACCTTGAGAAGCCCAAATACGACGTCGATGAGTGTCGCCAACGCGGCATGACGTTCGCTGCACCGATCAAGGTGACCACCCAATTGATGGTCTACGAGATCCGCGAAGGTGGCGGCGAGCGTCTGGTTCGAGACATCAAAGAGCAAGAGGTCTACTTCGGCGAAATTCCGCTGATGACCGAGACCGGCACGTTTATCATCAACGGCACCGAACGTGTCGTGGTGAGTCAGCTCCATCGTAGTCCTGGCGTATTCTTCGACCACGACAAGGGCAAGACTCACTCGAGCGGTAAGCTGCTCTACTCAGCGCGCGTGATTCCGTATAGCGGATCGTGGCTCGACTTCGAGTTCGACCACAAAGACATCATCTACGTGCGGATTGATCGCCGCCGTAAGATGCACGCGACGGTGTTGTTGCGTGCTTTAGGGTACAGCACCCAAGAGCTGCTCAACTACTTCTACGACACCGAGACAATCTACTTCGAAAAGGGCGGCAAGTTCGCGCGCAGCATCGATTACGATCTGCTCGCGGGACAACGTGCCACCCGCGACGTGAAGGTTGGCAACGAGGCGATCGTCAAGAAGAACACCAAGTTCACCCGCGCCGCGATCAAGAAGTTGAAGGAAGCCAAGCTTGATCGGCTGCCGATGGAGCAGGCCGAGCTGATTGGCAAGGTAAGCGCGGAAGACATCGTCGACAAAGAGACGGGCGAAGTCTTGCTCGAGTGCAACGAAGAGGTGACGGAAGTCACGCTCGATCGGCTGCGCGAAGCCAATATCCCGCAGATCAAGGTGCTGTTCATCGACGGTCTGAACGTCGGATCGTATCTGCGTGACACGCTGCTTGCGGACAAGGTCCGCACGATGGAAGACGCGATCATGGAGATCTACCGGCGTCTACGACCCGGTGATCCGCCCACGCTCGAGACTGCCAAGCAGCTTTTCAACAACCTGTTCTTCAACCCCGAGCGCTATGATCTCTCGGCGGTTGGGCGGCTCAAGCTGAACTACAAGTTCTACCGGGATCTGCCCGAAGAGCAGCGACCAGGCCTCGATCAGACGATCCTCAGCTCGCAGGATATCCTCGAGACAGTTCGTCATCTGATTGAGCTCAAGAACGGCCGCGGTTCAGTGGACGACATCGATCACCTCGGCAACCGCCGCGTGCGCGCGGTGGGCGAGTTGATGGAGAACCAGTACCGCATCGGTCTGGTGCGTATGGCTCGCGCGATCAAGGAGCGCATGAGCGTGTCGCAGGAAATCGACACGTTGATGCCGCACGACCTGATCAACGCCAAGCCGGTTGGTGCAGTGGTCAAGGAGTACTTCGGCAGTTCGCAGCTGTCGCAGTTCATGGATCAGACGAATCCGCTCAGCGAAGTGACGCACAAGCGTCGATTGAGCGCGCTTGGTCCAGGCGGCCTCACGCGTGAGCGTGCAGGCTTCGAAGTCCGCGACGTACACACCACCCATTACGGTCGTATCTGCCCGATTGAGACGCCTGAAGGTCCAAACATCGGTCTGATTGCTTCGCTCTCCACTTTCGCTCGCGTCAATGAGTACGGCTTCGTCGAGACGCCATACCGTCGCATCAGCGAGGGCAGACTGACGAAGGAACTTGGCTGGTACAGCGCCCTCGAAGAAGAGGGCAAGTACATCGCCCAAGCCACCGTGGAGACGGATCAGAAGGGTCGCTTCAAGGACACCCTGGTCAGTACGCGTCTGAACGGTGACTTCCGCATGGCTCCCCCCGACCAGGTCGAACTGCAAGACGTTGCAGCCAACCAGATGGTGAGCGTCGCGGCCGCACTCGTGCCCTTCCTAGAGCACGACGACGCCAACCGCGCATTGATGGGCGCCAACATGCAGCGCCAGGCCGTGCCACTGGTCGTCACCGACGCACCGTTGGTCGGCACTGGAATGGAAGGGCGCGTTGCTCAGGACTCCGGCGTGTGCATCTTGGCTCGCCGCTCCGGCGTGATCGAGAGCGTCGATGCCGAGCGCATCGTGGTGCGCGTCGACGAGGGTCACGGCAGCGAAGTTCCTGACATCTATCAGCTCACGAAGTACCAGCGCTCCAACCAGAGCACTTGCTACAACCAGAAGCCGATTGTGCGTGCGGGTGAAGTCGTCAAGGCCGGTGATGTACTGGCGGACGGCGCCTCCTGCGACATGGGTGAGCTTGCACTCGGTCGGAACGTGCTCGTCGCGTTCATGCCGTGGCAGGGTTACAACTTCGAAGACTCGATTCTCTTGAGCGAGCGCATGGTGCGCGACGACGTGTTCACCTCGGTACACATCGAGGAGTTCGAATGCATCGCTCGCGACACGAAGCTCGGCAAAGAAGAGATCACCAAGGACATTCCGAACGTTGGTGAGGAAGCCCTGAAGGATCTCGACGAAGCCGGCGTGGTGCGTATCGGTGCTGAGGTCAAGCCAGGCGATATTCTGGTCGGCAAGATTACTCCGAAGGGCGAGAGTCAACTCAGCCCAGAAGAGAAGCTCTTGCGCGCTATCTTCGGCGAGAAAGCCGGGGACGTTCGGGATACCTCACTCAAGGTACCACCAGGTGTTGGTGGCATCGTGATCAACGCCCGCATCTTTGCCCGTAAAGGGACGGAGAAGGACGAGCGTGCCCGTGCGATTGAAGATCAGGAACGTGCGCGGCTCGAACGTACCCGCGACGAGGAAGTCAAAATCCTCCAGGATTCCTTCTATCGCAAGATCCGTCGCGTGCTCGTCGGCAAGACAACTGCCGCCAAGCTCGTTGACGACAAGGGTAAGGTCCTGGCGAACAAGGGCATTCAGCTCGACGAGAACGATCTCGAGCAAATTCCCCGCAAGTACCTGGGCGCGGTCACCGTCGAAAGCGGGGGCGAGCAAGTCGCCCAACTCATCCACGACATCGAAGAACTCGTGCGAGTTCGCGAAGAGCACTTCCGCGACAAGATTGATCGGCTGAGCCGCGGCGACGAGCTGCCGCCCGGCGTGATCAAGATGGTGAAGGTCTACGTCGCCATCAAGCGTAAGATTCAGGTCGGTGACAAGATGGCCGGACGCCACGGTAATAAGGGCGTTGTGAGCCGGATCTTGCCCGAAGAGGATCTGCCATACCTCGCGGACGGCACTCCCGTCGACATCGTGCTGAACCCGCTCGGTGTACCAAGCCGTATGAACGTCGGGCAGATTCTCGAAACCCACCTCGGGTGGGGAGCGCGAGCTCTCGGCAATCAGCTGCAGGCGATGGTCGAACAGAACTTCGGAGCGGACAAGATCCGCGAGAAGCTGATGAGCATCTACGACGGTGACGAGCGCTTCATGGCCGTGCTCAAGAGCATGACCGAGCAGGAGCTCCACGCCGTCGCTGGCAGGCTCAAGTCTGGCATCTTCTTCGCTACACCGGTGTTCGACGGTGCAGCAGAATCCCAGATCAAGCGCTCGCTCGAACTTGCTGGATTGCCGAAATCCGGTCAGGCCATTCTGTTCGACGGTCGTACCGGTGACCCGTTCAAGCACGACGTCACGGTGGGCATCATGTACATGCTGAAGCTCCACCACTTGGTCGACGACAAGATTCACGCGCGTTCGATTGGACCTTACTCGCTCGTCACCCAGCAACCGTTGGGCGGCAAGGCGCAGTTCGGCGGTCAGCGTCTCGGTGAAATGGAAGTCTGGGCCATGGAAGCCTACGGCGCCGCGTATGCGCTGCAGGAGTTCCTCACGGTCAAGAGCGATGACGTCCAGGGCCGAACACGCATGTACGAGTCGATCGTCAAAGGGGACTGCGCCCTCGAGGCAGGTCTCCCCGAGAGCTTCAACGTACTGGTCAAGGAGCTTCAAGCTCTATGCCTCAACGTGGAACTCGTGGAAACGGCAGCGCCCGGCGCAGCCGCGGCGGAGGATTGATGCGCTTACACCCGACGCCCGCATCCAAACTAACTGTCAGAGCATTTGCGCGCAACCAAGCCGCGCCA
>JBLNFG010001144.1:0-4522 GCA_050263495.1 Myxococcales bacterium
GGTAGCCGCAGAATAGACCGTGGTTCATCATGCACAGAGATAGCTTCTGCTCATGGCTATAGCGAAATAGCGAACAGCGGACCATGCAGTGGTGAAAAACCAACTTGAGCGCCTTCTTGCCGTCCTTCTCGTAGAACAGCGATGTTTCGCCATCGGGCTTCCAGGCTTCGAATGGCCACTCGATTCCTTGAGCAGACATCTGCTCGCTCACGAGCTTCAGTGCCTCCAGGGGATCAGCACTGGTGCGAGCGGCCTTGGTTTTTAGACCAATCGTGCGCCCGGCGCGAAACGTAATCGGTGCGGCGCCGCGTCCCAGGACGTTCTCAAGTCCATGCGACAGGGATGCAATGAACACGAGCAAACCTTGGAGCTCACCGGCAGGACTTCCGCTGTGTGCAGTCATGAACTGATTCCTTTATGCTGATCAGGATGTATTCCCAAGCTTTTTCTTGAGCAAGTTGAGGTTGGCGCGACAGACTCGATGTTGTGGATCGAATTCGAGGGCACGCTCCCAGGACTTAAGTGCGGCGTCAAACTCACTGTGACGCATGTGTTCGAGTCCGCGCTCGAACTCGCGTACCGCTTGTTCTGCTGGATCGACAGGAGGTTCGGGGCGAGTAACGGTAGCATTCGTCGGGAACGCTCCGGAAGCTCGTTGATTTGCCTGCACCTCTTCACGCGCACGTTTGAGCGCCAGATCCCAATCGTGGTGAAACGGTCCGCTACGATTCTCATGGCTTTCGACGGCTTCGGGCGGTCGCTCGGGTTGATGCGCTGCCACAAGGGACTTGCCCGACTGCCTGTTACTGGCCTGTGGCACCTCCACTTGAGGATCGGCTTTCGTGGACGGCGAAACGGCGGGGGAGGGTACTGTCTGGCGCGTGAATTGGCTGTTTGGGGGGATCGTGTGCGTGGGCGGCTTGAACCCTGTCAAGGTCGGACTCTCAAAGGAATCGATATCCGGTGGACTGGTCCGACGCGAGCGCCGAATAGCCAACTCGACGGCATTCTCGTGGATGCGTGCCGTTGGTGGCGCGGACTCTCGGCATTCCTCCGAGAACAGTACCGTGACTAGCCCTGCGATATGCGTCGCAGTAACCTCGTGGCGGCGCACGGATAGGTAGTCGTCCAGAGCTTTTCGCAGCTCAGTTGCGGTGCGTAATGGTTTGGGGTCTTTCGGCGAAAGAATGCGTGACAGCAACTGATCGACCTCTGCATTGATCCATTGCGCATAGTGGCTCGGTGGCAGGAACGCGCGACCCTTGCTATCCGTGCAATCAGGGCTGATGCCGGTCAATAGTTCATACAGAATGCACCCGACCGCTTCCAAGTCAGCCGTCGCTGACTCGACCAGACTAGTTGGTGTGACGTGGGGATGCTCGGTTGACACAGCGAGGTCGCGACTAGCAGGCACCAAGCAGCGCTGACCAATACCGAAGTCAGCGACTTTCACTTGGCCGAGAAACGTCAGATACACATTCTCAGCGGTTAACGCTCCGTGCACTACTGGCTGTGGCCGCCCGTTCTCGTCGTTCATTGAATGTGCGAGTTCGAGTGCCTGGCAGATGCAGCGGGCTACGTGAATCGCGAACCAGACCGGTAACGCATTGTCCGCACCCCCGACCGCGCGAATCAACTGCCGTAGCGTTTTGCCATCCACATACTCGATAGCTAAGCCGCAGTCGTTCCGGTTCACCACCACGTCCAGAACCTGGGCAATGCAGTCGTGTTTGAGGCGCATTGCACGACGCGCACGCGCGGTGAATGCCTCAAAAATGGCTACGTTCTGTGCTAGCTCGGTGCGAAGCTTCTTGAACACCACAGGAGGCGTTCCCTCGCCTGCGCCGTCAATTTCGGCAATCCACACCTCAAAGGCGCTCGTCTCGGCGACGCGCGACCTTAGGATGTACCTACCGAATTGAGCGACGGTGTTCAATATCGCCACCGCAATAACCTCGTGTACCCACTCGAGCTTCTCAGCTCAGCAGAACGGCGACCCTCACATCAACTATAGTGCCCCATCCGCGCAATCTCTGCATCACGCAGAACGATGGCGGCGAAGCACTAGGACCGCCATCCTTATTCTCAGCGTATCGGATTGAGGACTCGGAATTCAACTCTTACGGCGGATTCCATCAAGGCAGCCCATCACACGCATCGTTGCATCGCCTCCTAGGTGAATGTGCGATAAACGAGCCAACAGCACGCTCTCAAGTTGGCTGCTTTGTTTAGTGAGCGCTAAAGCCTGATTATTGCTGAAGCTGCCACTGCGACCGAAAGTTTTGGGCCGCTTCAGCTCAACATCAATACTGGTGTCGGCCGTCGCACGACGCGGGTCAGACTTGAGTATTGTCATGATCGGCTGCGTAACGGTTGGTCCAAAGGGTCCTTCGTTTCGATAGAATCGCGCTGGCAGTTCGCGGGGGGATTGGGTTTGGGCGCATGCCCAAAACGAGCCAAGCGGCGCGAGCTACGTGCCACTCGTGTGGCAGAACCCTGCAGCGTTTTCGCGGACCTAAGGACTTTCGCAGAGCGTCCAAGCAACGACTGAGCGTTGGGCGAAAAGTCGCTACGCTTGAGCCAAGCCTTGCCGCCGCACGAAGGACACATGGCTATCGGAGGCGGTGTATGGGGTATTAGATTCGAGAGATGAGATCCGAGAGTAGAGACTGCAGGCGCAGCGTCTTGCTGAGCCCGCGACCCGAAATGATCCATCACACGGTCCCGAGCCGTACTAAGGAATCTGATGCTCGACTACGCCGCCCAGTGTTCCATCAGTTGCGCGGCCCAGCCGACTGCTGCCGCGGGATCGCGACCGACGGCCGTCTCATCCGAGAGCACGATGCCCGCGTATCCTCGTTGGAGCAGATCATGTAGGTGGCATACTTCGGATCGGGTTGGCGCTTCGTGCGTGCAAAGGTGTTGTAGAACTTGGCCTGCCATCAGAATGGGAATGCCGTAGCTACGCGGTCGAATCTGACTGATGGCGTGTGCCATCGCCGCAATGCCTAGCTGGGCGCCTAAGTCGCCGCGGCAGATCCATAACTCGTCAGCGCTCGCCGCGAGCGCTGCAAGGCGCTCAGTGGCTTCTCTTCGCTCGACCTTCAGCACAACACGACAATGCGGGGCGCGCCTGCGGACCCAGACTGCCTCCAGTCCATCGCTTGCAAAAGAGACGGCAAAGGTAATGCCCTCAATGTCACGGCAGTACTCGAGCGTCTCGCTGTCGCCGTCAATCAACTCGACGAGTTCGAACGGATGATTCTTGCGGTTGATCCCTTTGCGCCCGGAGAGAACGCCCGGCGTGTGCACGATTGTGTGAAGGACTGCACGCTCGCGACCCACGACTTCGACCTCAATACGACTATCGTCCAACGTTAGCCGTTCTCCAAGTTCTGTCTGCTCGAACAACTCTGGGTGGGGAACGAACACGCTGCCTTGAGCGTCTGGGTCGTTGCTGAAATCGAGGTGCGCCCCGATTTCTAGCGTGCGCGATTCGATTGACCCGATTCGCATCTTCTTTCCTTGGAGGTCGACTACACAAGGTACGGCACCTACTTCAGCCCGTACGCGCAATAGGTGCTCTCTGACCTGGACTGGACTCATATGCGACGCGTTAATGCGGAACGCTGTAGCGCCGGCTCGGAACATCTCGCCGGCCTTGAGGAAGCTACTAGGGCCGAGGGTTGCGATCAGCTGTGGCTGGGTGTGGACGGTAGCGTAGGGCACAGCCCGACTCTCTAGTACGCCGGGTGATGCGAAGCCAGTCGCTACCCTGCCTCGGTCACTTGCCCGGGACGAGTTCGACACACGAGGTACTGTGACGCACTGTGTGACGATGTTCAGACGCTTGCGACGCGCTCAGATTCTGGCGCCCTCGCGCGTGGGTCGGGCAAGAGTCCCTGCGGCGTTTTCAGCCGGTCCCATCCGTTGTATCAACGGACATCGACTGCAGCGCAGGACGGCCAGTGCCGCTGCCACAGAAGGGCACCGAAACGGTACCCCCCACCGGGATCATCGCATTGTGTCCAGATGGGGTGACGAGCGCGCGCTGCGGCGATTCGATGGATAGGCCGCTCCACTTGCGACCAAACTCAGCGCCGTTTCGGAGCAAGACGAGATGCCAATTGCGGACTGGCCGTTGACCTTTGTTGACAACGGATACCGCACCACAGAAGCCCGTACCCCAATCGTCATCAATGGTCAGACTCGAGGTGACGCCGTCCTCTGTCAAAGGACCTTTAGCATACTCGAGCGTCAAGCTATCGCCCGCCGAACCATTGCATCCGCTTACGAGTACGACAGTTAAGATGAAAGCAAAAATAGACGCGTGGTTAGTCACGATCGGCCTACCTGGCATCCGCAATTCGAGAAGATAAACGCCGTGCCACTGTTGCGGCTCCAGCTGAAGGTACCGGATCCAATGGCAGATGTTGGAGCCAGTATGCGCCTCGCGCGAGTAAAATCCACCCCCCAAAACGGTCGAGAATCGAAACGGTCACCCGACATTTGAGCCATGTTT
>JBLNFG010001145.1:0-8950 GCA_050263495.1 Myxococcales bacterium
CCTTGCTTAGCGCCGCGTCGAGATGTTCCTTGCTTAGCGCCGCGTCGAGATGTTCCTTGCTTAGCGCCGCATCGAGACGTTCATTAACAGCCCGAGACCCACCGTTGAGGTGAGCACGCTCGAGCCACCATACGAAAAAAGAGGAAGGGTAATGCCGACAACCGGCAAAAGACCCATGGCCATGCCCATGTTGAAAATCACGTGCCAAAAGATCATGGACCCGACGCCAATCGCCAATGCGGCTCCAAATCGATCTTTTGCTTGCGAGGCAATATGGATGGACCAGATGCACAGAAAGCAATAGGCGATCAAAAGTACCGCACAGCCAAGCAGACCCCAGTCTTCGGCAAATACCGAGAACGGGAAATCTGAAAACTGATCCGGCAGAAAGCCGAACTGGTTCTGCGTGCCCTGCATGAACCCTAGGCCCGTCAAGCCACCGTTGCCAATCGCCGTGCGCGACTGTAGGGCATGCCACCCGGCGCCCGTCACGTCGTGTTCCGGATCCAGAAAGCTCGTGATTCGCGCCTTCTGATAGTCGCGCAACACCCACTTCCAAGACGTGGAAACCACCGTTCCGCCGATGATGGCGCCCCAGATCAGGCTACTCCCGCGGATTCTGAGCATCGCGATGACGCTCGCGGCCGTTAGCAAATAGATCATCGCCGTCCCGAGGTCGGGCTGAGCCATTACGAGTACTGCAGGCACACCCGTGAGTGTCATTGGTACGAGCAGGTCAACCCAACGTCGCGGTTCGGTACGCGGATCATTGTGCATGTATTTGGCAAGCACGATGATCAACAAGATCTTAATGAACTCGCTGGGTTGGAAGTTGAAATTGCCAACTTGGATCCAGCGTGTAGACCCTCGAATTCCCGGGCCCAACACGAGCACCAGCAGCAGCGCGACAAGCCCGCCGAAGTAGAAAACATAGGCTAGTCGCTCGAGATGTCGGTAGTCGATCGCCGCAGCGAGAATTGCAAGGAGGCCCCCTACCACGATCCAATAGACCTGTGACACGTAGATGTCGGCTAACCCTGAGCGCTTTCCCGCCTCAATATAGACGCTAGTAGCGCTGTAAAGGTTCACGATGCCAAGTGTCGCGATCGTGACGCTGCAGAGCAACAGCGCCATATCGATCTGGGGACCACTTCGAAACGAAATGCGACTGGCCGAAACCACTAGCTACCTTCCTCGGGATCTGCCCCTTCGCGCTCCCTAACGGGATGGCTACGCTGAACCTCCCGCATCTTGAGCCAATCGCGAACTACGCGACTGGCGATTGGTACGGCGTTCTTGCCGCCGCCTCCACCGTGCTCCACCAAGACAACGATCGCAATCTCCGGCGCGCTTGCGGGCGCGTAACCGGCAAACCAAGCGTGGTCGCGGTTGAAGTACCAAACCTTGGCGGGATCCACCCCTCGCGGCGTAACGTGGCTCACCTGCGCCGTACCCGTTTTGCCTGCCATGTCCGCGCCCGCCACTGTCTCGGCGTGTGCCGTGCCGTCGCGTTCAGCGACCACGCCGGTCAGTCCAGACCGAATCATTGAAAGGTGTCCTGGATCGATCTGAAGCACGCGCTTGACCCGGGGCGGGAATTCCTGGACCACCGTTCCGTCACTGGTTTCGATGCTCCGAACGACCTGCGGTTGGTAGAGTGTGCCGCCGTTTGCGAGCGCCGCGTAAGCCAGTCCAAGCTGAAGAACAGTGACGGTTGCGGCACCCTGTCCAATCGCGGAAAGTAGCGTGAAGCCGCCGCGAAAAGCCCCCTTGTAGCGCCGCGCGTACCAGGAACGGGTCGGCATGCGCCCCTTGGCCTCTGGATTTGTGCCAATGCCCGTCTTGTTCCCAAGGCCGAAGGCATTGCCGACCTTGGCGAGGCGGTCGATCTGCATGCGTTCGTGGGCACCAATGGCGTAGAAATAGCTGTTGCAGGATTGCACGATTGCGTCGTGCAGTCGCACCCGGCGATGGACACCGGTACAACGAAAGAATCGCTTCCCGTACTCGTATCCCCCTCGACAATCCACCTCCGTCTGGCTGTCGATGACGCCCTCCTCGAGCGCAGCAAGCGCGGTAAACGGCTTGAACGTTGACCCTGGTGGGTATGCAGCCGAGATTGTTTTGTCCAGCATTGGCTTGAGCGGATCGGAATACAAGCGCCGAAACGCTTCGCGAGTGGCATCCAAGCCTCTGCCGCCTGACAACACACTTGGATCATAGCTGGGCTTAGAAGTTGCTGCGAGCAACCGACCGGTTCTCACATCCACTACGACGACCGCACCGGCGAGCTGTCCGCGCATGGCGCGCTCGATCGATTGCTGTAACTCAACATCGATCGTGAGAGAAATATCTCGTCCCGGAACCGGGCTAATCAGACGAGGTTCATCCAGATATTTCGCCTCAAGTTCCTCCCGATGCACCATCCTTCGCATCGCCACGATCGTCTTGCGTGTTCCACGCTTTCCGCGCAGGTAGGACTCCCAACGGCGCTCGATCCCCACTGCGCCCAGACGATCACCTGGACGGTACCCTCGACTCTCTAGTTCCGCCAAATCCTCTGCGTCCACCTCTCGCATGTAACCAATCAGGTGAGCCGCTATCTCCCCGTACGGGTAATTCCTCACCGGTACGGGAACGACCTCAATCCCCTTGAGTTCGGTCTCGTGCGTCTCAAGGACGGCCACCACATCACGGTCCACATCCACCGAAAGCAGGATCTGCTGATCTTTCCGACGCTCATCGGCGGCGGCCTCGGTGATCCGCTTCTTCATCGCTGCCGCTTCTCCGGCCTCGACGCCGAGCATCTGCTGGACGCGAGGCCACGTTTGCTCGAGGTTCAGCTGTGATGGTACGGCGTAGACGTTATATGAAGGGCGATTGGCCGCCAGGACCCTGCCTTCGGCGTCTCGGATCACGCCACGACGCGTCGCCAGCTTGATCTCTCGCACGATATTGCGGCGCGCCTGCCCTCGATGCACGTCTCCCTGAATCACCTGGAGTATGACCAGGCGACCTAAGAGAGATAGAAATGCCGCGAGGCAAATAAGGACCATCCAACGATATCGTCGACGAAACTCCCCAACGTCCGAGCGCTGAACAAGGATACTCAACGAATACCCCCCTCCGTCGCAGCGGCACCACCACCGGCCAAACTGGCTTGGTGTAGCTTCTGGGCAATTCGGAACACGATCGGAGCTACGATAGCCGTCGACACTGCGTGCGGCACAGCGACTGCCGCAATCTCGACGGGGCGGCGCGTGTCACTACCGAAGACGGCCAGCAGAATCAGCGTAATGGCGGACTCGACGATGGAAAATCCGAATCCGAGGGAGATACGAGTCAACCACGTCTGTGCCGTAAGCCGCACGCCAGCGACCCTCGCCATCCACCAACATGCGACGTGCACAAACGTGAAAAATCCGATGGGCGCACCGGATAGAACATCCAAGAGATAGCCGAGGACAAACGTTAGCACCGCACCGCGAGTCATGGAGTGCTCGTGCACGCCAAGCGAAATGACGAGCGGCATGATGAGATTCGGCGTCACTCCAACGAGCGGAATGAAGCCGAGCGCCAAATGCAGGTTCGACTGGAGAAGGATGAGGAAGAAGCCGACGGCAAGGAATGTCGCATTGCGCATCGTCACCTCACTTTGCCTGTCGAGCCTTTCGGCGGCCCGTTGGAGCACAATCCTTGGGATCACTCAAGACGATGAGCACCTCTTCGAGCCGTGAGAAATCCACCGTGGGTTCGGCTTCCACTTCTTGGTAGATCCCGAAGTTGCCCTTCGTGACCTTCGTGACGCGGGCAACTGGAATTCCGCCAGGGAATCGACAGCCGACGCCGCTTGTGACTAGGTAGTCGCCAACGTCTACTTCGTCCGTACGTTGAACGTATTCCACTCGAACGGCATAACGTCGTGGATTGCCGATTCCGCGCACGAAACCCCGCGCCTTCGTGCGTTCGACCATAACATCGACGCCAAAGCCGCTATCCACACTGAGCTGCACGCTGACTTTGTCGCCTGCCGTTCGCAGAACCACACCTACAACGCCATCCAAGGACAGCACCGGCATGTTCGTCCGCACGACGACGCCAGGATTGTCCAGCGTCAATTCCGCGACCCGGAAGTACTCCATGGTGTCTTTACCCACGACGACGGCACTCGCAGTTTCCTCCGCGATCGTCTCACGCAATCCGAGGAGGCGTTTTAGTCGCCTGTTCTCAGCCTCGAGACTGGACAGCTCGCGTACCTTGCCGCGTAGCCGAGCATTTTCGTACGAAAGACGATTGTTGTCCGTCTTCACGTCGACCAAGTAAACGTACTCGCCGAACGCGGCTGAGACGGTCCGCGCCAGGCTGGACGCGCCGTACTGCAGCGGCGCAGCGATGCGCATGATGGCGCGATCGACCACGTTCAACTCAGAGGGTCTGCGAATGCTCGCTCGCAGAAAGAAGAACGGCACTGCGAGTAGCAGCACGACAATGACCACATCTCGATAGCGCCTTAGCGGGATCACAACTACCTGCCGGACCTACCATAACGGCGAGCGCGCCGCTCTTCGGGATCAGCCACCTCGGCGCGAAAATTCAACCGACGAACCTTGCTCTACCCAATGGGCGCATGAATTGCCCGTCATCCACGCTGCTGCCAATTACTCACCGAGCCAGCGAACGCTGCACGACACCTCACGGCAGTCCGATGTGGCCCGCATAGCGGCAAGTGCCCTGCTCAGTGTGCACCCGATCCGCAAAGAGAACGCGCTGAACAGGGCGTTACGGCAGCGAACTGGCAATCATCCGATCGTGACTTCCTTCAGGAGCTCAATATGATCGAGTGTCTTGCCACTACCTAGAACCACGGCGCTAATTGGGTCGTCGCTGACCATGACTGGCAGACCAGTCTCCTCACGCAACAGCACATCCAGGTTCTTCAGCAGTGCTCCGCCACCGGTCAACACCACGCCCTTATCGACGATATCCGCAGCCAACTCCGGCGGGGTCCGCTCCAACGCCAGCAACACGGCTTCGACGATAGCGTTGGTCGGCTCCGCCAAGGCTTCTCGGATCTCGTCCGAGTTCACGACCACGGTCTTGGGAATGCCGGCGACCATGTCCCGACCTTTGACTTCAAGCGTCAACTGCTGATCAAGCGGGTAAGCATTGCCAATGCTGATCTTGATGCGCTCTGCCGTTTGTTCACCAATCGCAAGGTTGTACTTGCGTTTCATGTACGCAACGATAGCGTCATCCATCTTGTCGCCGCCAACTCGGACGCTCTGGGAATAGACGATCCCAGCCAGGGAGATCACGGCCACCTCGGTGGTACCTCCGCCGATGTCAACCACCATGTTGCCGCTTGGCTCGGTAATCGGCAAACCGGCCCCGATTGCGGCCGCCATCGGCTCCTCAATCAAGTAGACCTCACGAGCTCCGGCGCTCTCCGCGCTCTCTTTGACGGCTCGTTTCTCAACTTCTGTGATGCCAAACGGGACACAGATAATGATTCTGGGCTTGACCAGCCGCCGCCGGTTGTGTGCGCGCGCTATGAAATAGCGCAGCATTGCTTCGGTGATCTCGAAGTCTGCGATAACACCGTCGCGCAGCGGACGAATCGCTTGAATGTTGCCGGGCGTTCGACCCAGCATTTCCTTCGCTTCTCTGCCAACCGCAAGCATGCGCTTGTCACCACGCGCGTCGCGCTGCATCGCGACTACCGATGGCTCACAGCTTACGATCCCCTTCCCCTTGACGTAAATAAGGGTCGTCGCCGTGCCCAGATCAATCGCAAGGTCGTTGGAGAACAGACCGTAGAGCCAGTCGAAGATCATCAGTCCTCAGACGTTCGGTCGAATACCAGCCGTTCGGGCCCCGATATGGATCACCCACGAAACTCTAGAACAACTGGCCGATTACAGACTCTCTTCCTAGCACGCTCATTCAGCTGGGCGCAATCGGCGCCGCGCATCTGAAGCGACGTTTCGCAACTAATTCAAGAAATGACGAGCGCATGCGTGCACCTCTGACGCAAATTTTCTGGCGGCCGAGGATATCTACCCTCAGGCCTGGGTTGTGCGCGGACCCACGGCGCTAGACCACCACGGCGACGCACGAGTGCCGACCGGCGTCTCAGACGGCAGGTGAGTACGCCGCCCGACACTACTCCGTGACTCGTCGTGCGACGCACATCTGGGCCGTTTCGTCCCTCCCCAGCCAAGCAGGTGAACTGCACTGTTCATGCGAGGCTCCTCCCATTCGCGCGCAGCGTCAGCGAGCACGGATTTGGGAGGAGCAAGGCGACGCCGCAGGCGGAGCCGGTGGTGGGCAGCAAAATTCGGAGCGCGCTGGCTCGTGGTGTCGCAGCAACCGTCGAAGCAGCGAGCCCTATCGGTGGATTTGCAGCCCATTCCCCCGCCTTCGCAGCACGCACCTAAGGCGCACGACGACATACTGCCCTCCGCTCCGCTGCGTGTTTGCGTGTTGTCCGAGCCGTCACGGTCAGCAGAACACTCGACGCCTGCGCGGCGCGCCTATGCATAGCGCGCGAACGGCGGCGCGCAGCAAGGAGGTTTGCCGTCCACCGAGGTCCTGACGTGCTATCCCGGCGCCGCTCTGATGAGGTCGCGCAGCTTGCCGGTTCAGTGCGCTCTGAGTCGGCGTACGCCGGATCTTGGGTCAACTCGTGAGCAAAGATGCTCGCCGGAAGAAGCCCAACGCTAGATGCTCGCCGGAAGAAGCCCAACGCTGATCACCTCAGTCGTCGTCCCAGTCTTCCCAGCGCTGCCACGACGCCGCGCCCCCGCGGTTGCGGCGTTCGTCGGGAGCGGCACGCTCGCCTTTACGTTTGGTTGCTGCCGTCTTGGCCGCCTTCCCGGTGCCGCGGGCTGCGGCTGGCGCCTTTGTTTTGGCGCTTACCCTGGGGCTGCCGTCTCCGGCATCCTCTTCTTCGTCGAAATCGACGGTGGACGGCTCTGGGGCTCGATAGGATCTGGGTGGCGGCACAGACTCGATGTGCCCACCGTGCCCTCCTGACTCGGGACGCGGTGCTTGCCGAGGACCAGGCGCCGTCGCTGAGGGCCCGCCACTGCTTGGCCTGCCCACTACGCCTGAAGGCGCGGAGCCGCGCGGATGCGCCACCTTCACCATCACCCTGCGCCCACGCAGATCCGCATTCTGCATCGCAGAGATGGCGAGAAGTACGGCATCGGGACTTGCGAGGGTAACGAATCCGAATCCTCTAGGACGCCCATCGGGCCCGACCGGAAGATGAATTCGAAGCACGGGTGCAACCCCTGCTCTCGATAGGACCTGGTCAACCTCGTCTACGGTCGCGTCGTACGGCAAGTTGCCGACATAGAGTGTGCGATCCTCGACAGGTGTGGTCGGCACATTTTCGGGCTTGCCGCCCTCTCTGCGCGGCGAACCAGCTTGGAACGGGCGTACCGATATGGATCGCCCCGCTTGTACGCTCCCATCCAGAGTGGCTCGCGCCCGCTCTGCTTGGTCACCCGTTTGAAGGGTAACGAACCCAAATCCTCGCGGTCGCCCGGAAGCGCGATCCCTTGGCATGCTCACTTCGACGACTTGGCTGCCCGTTGCCTCAAACAACTGCCGGAGCACATCCTCAGTCATCGACTCCGGAAGCCCCGCGACGAACAACTTGCGTGCGTCCTCAGTCGTCATTACCGATTCCCAGAAGCCACCCGAACTGCTCTCCCTGGACCCGAGTGCGGTTTGGAGTCACTCCGGTCCACGATAACTTCTCATACGATGACGTCAAGTCATCCGCTTCGAATCGCAGGTTTTGCCTACCCTCGACACGCCCAATTGCGGCGATTGCTCGTTGTCTTCCCGGGGCTGACCGCACAGGGCCACCTCCCTGGGTGACGCTTGCCGGGCCATGCCGTTGAGCGAGCCACGCCCAGCGATGCTGTGTCGCGACGAAAAATACAACCCGATCCCAAAAACCACGCCACAGCCCCATTGGGCGGGGGTCAACCCCACGTAGCGCGCGTCCGCAGAGGCGAGGTCTCGAGCTCGAAACACGTCCAAAACAAAACGGATGGGGGCGTAGCAGAGGCACATGAACCCAACGAAGTACCCGACGCGGCGGGTCTTTTTTCTGGCGGCGAGGGCGAACAGGGCAATAGGCAGCACAAAGAAGGCTTCGAGCAAGCCCAGGTCCAGTCTTGGCCCACCGGGATAAGCAACGGCAAACCACAGGTCAGAGCGTATGCCTGGATGGTCATGCGCCACGGCGCAGCCAAGTCGGCCGATCACCCACGCTGCGGGAAAGGAACTCGCAATGACGTCGGCATAAGGCAGCAGTGACTGCCGACGGACGAGACGCCACAGCAACGCCCCGACAGTTGCGCCGATAAACCCCCCGAAGCTTGATTGACCGCTTGCCAGATCAAAAAGGAGTGCTGGCCTCTCTAGTATGAGGTCCGGATGATAGAAAACCACGTCCAGCACATGGCCACCGAGAAAGCCTCCGATCGTAACCCAGTACATCAGGCCAATAAGCTTGAGCCGATCGATCCCCACCCGCTGAGCCTGCCTCAGGCTGAGCCACGCACCGGTTAACACCGCAATGGCGACGAGGGTTCCGAAAGGCCGAATGGCGATCGATTGCTCCGGAATCGTCGAGGTGAAGGCGTGCGCCGGCACGATCGTGATTTCGGGAACTTGAATATACGGGATCATTCCTGGATACCCGGGGCTACCGGGTCACCCGAGATGACATAATCCGCTCGACTTCGTCGACGGCTCTCGGAATCGCCTGACTCAGGTTCTCGACGCCGGTCTCGGTAACAAGCACGTCGTCTTCAATCCGTATCCCAATATCCTTGAGTTCCTCGGGTACCGCATCGTCCTCCCGCGGGAAATACAGCCCGGGTTCGACCGTGAAGACCATACCGACTTCGAGCGGGCGCGGCTCGCCTCC
>JBLNFG010001146.1:0-4084 GCA_050263495.1 Myxococcales bacterium
CTCATCTGCTGATGTCGCTGCCCCCGCACCACAGGCGGATAACAATAGCGACAGGGCGACGGCTCCAATTGCCGCCCGCCAACCGCGCCCGAATTCCGTGTCTAACAACAATGACGATTCATAGCTGCTGTGCATGATTTCTCTTCCTCTCGTGCTGATAGAGCAACACACACCCGTGCCGCGCTGCGCGTCGGGGACTCTGTCAATCCACTCAACCCTCGTGCCGTTGTGTGAAGTTATCGAGCAGGCTACTCGAACAATCCAGTAGCGACAAGTAACGCTTTTGTCTCAGGTGGGCACACTACACTCTGTCACTAAGACGTCACGCAGATTTCGCTAGATGTGAATTGTGTGTTCCAGCGTGTGCCGCGGCAATCTCAGAACATCAGGTTGCCTTGACCCATCTGGAACGTGATATTCGTGCCAAACTGAGCGTGCGCACTGCGGGCGGATGAAAGTGCCTTGCTGATGTGGCTGCTGCGGGCTGCGGCGGTCGTTGCACCGATGCCAGCAATGGTCTCGGCTTTGCTTTCGTTCAGGCTGGTCTGTGCGCTTGCATAGAGCGGATTGCCCACCGAGCCTACGCTAAGCACCCGTGTCGCGTCGTCGAGCTCTTCGCCAGCGAGTTGTATTAGCGTCTTCTGAATGTCGGCACTTTGATCTGCGAAGCGCGCGACGATGGTTTGTGCCGCGCTCAACCGTTGGATCGCAATATCGACGTTGAACGCGGCATTGAGAACGCGAAGGAAACGCGCGATGTGGAGTGAGTCGGTGGGGCTCAAATTGAGCGGAGTACCAAACCTTTGCTCGAGCGCCTGGGCCGCTGGCGAAAAGTTGAAGGGTGCGGAGGCGTAGAAGGCCACGGCATTCTCGATTTCCGGGCCCCGCGCGTTGTTGTGAAAGAAGGGTCCAGTGTCTGCGGCCTCGATCAGTGGTGGCGGATTGAAGGTGTCGTCGCCGAACGCATTGTTGAATCCTATCCCGTCACCGTCGATCGGATTGGTCGCGCCAAAGCCCCCATCGACGAAGGCTTGTCCGTTCATGGTTCCGGCGGTGAGGCCCTGGTCCAGGTTACCGACGACATTGCGAATTCCTGTATCGAAATTGCGGTTCAGGCGTGTATCGATGAAGTTGGCTCCGGCGTTCGCATGGCAGACGTTACAGCGACCTCGTTGCGGATCCAGAAATGCTTGGCGCCCGTCTTCGGCATCGGCATCGTTGATCCTCACGCTGTTGAGTTCGAGTTCGTTCTGGCGGCCGAGACTCAGTTGGAAGGCGTTATTCAGGTCGAGCTCGAGTGCGGTTGGTAAGCGAAAGTCGACGCCTTCGCGGCGCGCCAGCGTCTTGGTGAAGTGCTGCCTGATGGCTCCGGTGAGAAAAGCGCGTAGCGAGCCGTCGTCGTCTGGCGCGCCATCGCCACCCCAACCGGTTCGCTCGACGGGTGGACTGCTCGTGCCGTCGCCGGGGTCACGTAGAATACTCGTGCGCAGCGATAGCATGTGATTCACCGCGCGCTGCACGAACTTGTGCGTCGGATCTTCGAAACCGTCGACGTTCTCGAGCACAGCAGCGGCGCCGCGCAGGTCGCCGGTTTCGAGCTGGCTGAGATCGGGATTGATTTCGGAGACGAACAGTGGGTCATTGGGGTTCGAATCGTGCAGGGCGGTGACGAATGGCACGTCCAAGGTGGTGTTGTTCGCAACGGGATGGCAGCTGCCACAAGTGCGCCCGTTTCCATTGAACGTTTCTCGAAAGAAGATATCGGCACCTGCGCACACGTCAGTGCCAACCAAGCCCGTGGTGACGCGCGGATCTCGACTGCAAGCAGCCAGTCGGTCCTCCGTCGTGACTGCCATCGCGACCGTCGTGGACTCTTCGTTATCGCCCTCACTGGGGGCAACGGAACACGCTGCCATGACGAGACCTGTCAGCATCCAACCCCAGATCCTAGGCGTGCTACGGTATTCGAGCATGTAGACTTCTCCTTGGTTTCTGCTGTCGACCCCGCACGATCCCGAGTGAGCTGCAAAGACGAACCAACCCAGAATCGACCACGAATGCATTCGCGACCGGTGCGAATTCCAAATATTCACTGCAAGGTCTGTAGCGGTTCGAGTCGCGCCACTGAGTAACCTTCAGTCCGGCACGTAATAATTCTTGCCAGTGCCTCTGGTTGCTGGACCCCAGGGCGCGTTACTACATAGACTCGCCTCCACGCCCGTTCCGAGGTGAAGAGCAAGTACGGCGATTCCGCGATGAAGTGCTCACCCGTGTGAAAGCGCAACACGCGTCCGAGGAACAAATCTCGGTCGCGCAGGAATGGCCCCGTGAGATGAACGGCCATCTCGGTCTTGGAACGCAGATGGATGATCTTTGCCTCGTCACCTCGCACCTCCGTTGCGCGACACAGATCGAAGTGAGAGCTCGCTGCTTGGGACGCGAGTGTGTGCACGTGGCTGTACTCAGGACGGCCCGCGGTGAGGCGTGCAAGAACCGTCATCGGTGTTTCACTGCCGATCCCGACGGGGATCTCCGCGAGCGCGTGCATTCCCGAGTACGAATCATAAATGGGGCTCATCGGTGGCCCACCGCTCATGAACTCTTCTTCGAGTTGTTGGTATTGCCGGTCTAGCGCAGCAAAGGCAGGTAACGAAAGCAACGAGTAACCAGCCTTGCAAATCAACATGTAGTGCGCGAGGAAGTCTGCCGCGTGCTCGGACATCGGCGGCTCGCCTCCAGGTCACCCCGAGGCAAAAGGTCGTTCAGGGAAACGCTCGCGCGTGCTTTTGCCGCAATAGGTTCTAACTTGATGACAGCCACGAGCCAATCGTAGCCACCGGCAGACGCGGGACAACCCAACCGCGCTCAGTAAAGGCTTCCACTAGCCACTTTTCGCGCGTTTTTTTCAGCAAGGAGGCCCCCAATCACCGTCCGCACCCCGTCAGGAACGCGCCGTACAGACCAAATGGCTCGAGAGCTGCGGCACGGGCCTTGGTAGCTTGTTTGGAATCACGGACGACGAATCGTCCGCAATCTGCAGCGGAAATCTTACCGGACACGTTCGTGCGCGCAAACGTGGAACAGAAGACACTGCCACAAGGCATCAGAGTGTGATCGGGGACCTCGCAGCCAATCCGTGTCAGCGACCCAACAGCGGTCACCGACGAAAATTTGCACGTCCTACTCCCTCACCATCACGCGAACCGATCACATCTCTATGCACTCGAAACGTCACGTCTTTCGACGAACGTCCTGGCACCTCGGCCCCTCTCTAGGCTACGCCGAAGCGGGCGCGAAGTGTTCCAATGTGGCGTTGTTGCAGCCCCACATTGCACCGCTAAAATCGGTGAAATTCAGGAAGACCCGGTTGGGTGGAACGCCTAGATATTCCTCGAGCAGCGGGCAGAACGCTGCGGTCATGGCCCGTGTCTGTTCACAAGTGAGCTTTACAACACTTCGTATTGCCACCAGACAACTCGGCTTGTCAGTGCCAGCCATCGTCATGTCGACTACTCGGTCAAAGAGCGTCATCACGTAGGCTTCGGGCTGGGAGAGCAATTCAGCGAGCTTAGCCGAGCAGACCGACAACAAGGACTTTACCGTGTTGTCGTCGATCTTCGCGGCACTTCGGATAGTCATTAGCGGCATATGAACGCGTTTATCACTGATCTCGCTCGAATGCTAGTACCCCGAATTTTTTGAAGTGATGAGTGCTACCGAGGTGAGGGGTACCAGGAATTCGCGCAGCGAATTCGGGTTTGGGCGAATGCCCAACGGAACAAAACTAGTAGCGCGATGGCCGCGTAGCGGCCGAGTCCGTAGGACCCATCAACTCAATTGAATCGCGCTACTAGAGGCAAGCACAACGAGGAGATGCAAGATGTAGTATGTGAAAGTCATCCAGCGCATGCGGCGTATTGCAGATGGATCGGCCGTTAGTAGTGAGCTCGCATTCGAGCGGGTGCGCTCGGCAAGCCCGTTGAGTGCCCTATTCGTTTCCGGCTATTCCACGGAGATGTCGCGCGCTGTTTCGGTTGCCAAAGGGCGCGGCGAGGGGCGCCACTCGAGGCGCGTGCGCACGCTT
>JBLNFG010001147.1:0-3332 GCA_050263495.1 Myxococcales bacterium
CGGGCGCAGCGACCGCGGGGTTCGGGGTGAAACCCCGAGAAAACGAGGAGGGCCGCAGCGGCGAAGCCGCTCCGCGCAGCGGCGCCAAAAGGCGCCCAGACTTTTGGCGAGCGGCACTAGTTTTGTTCCATTGGGCATTCGCCCAAACCCGAATTCGCTGCGCGAATTCCTAGTACCCCTCACCTCGGTAGCACTCATCACTTCAAAAGATTCGGGGTACTAGCGCTAGTAGACCGTGATCCGGTAGCCAACCGACAGCCCGATGAGGAACATCGAGTTGCGTGCCACGAGCGACGCCTCATCACCGAACGGGCTACGTGCAGGCTCTTTTGGCAGGTTCCAAAAGCCGTAGCGAATATTTGCTCCGAGGCTCCAATCACCGAGAATGGGCCGCGAGATCCCCAACGCGCAACCCAACGTGAATCCTTCGGTGCGTGTGGTGACGCCACGTGGCCCAGGCAGAGTCCACTCGGTGAGCGCCTCCTTCGACGAGTACGTATCCGCGATGACGACTAGTCCGCCCGTCAAGCCCACCCACGCCTCCCATTGGGGGCTTCCGTAGAAGTACCAGCGAAGGATCCCCTCTGCCGTGAAGTAGCTGCGCTTGTGATCGCGTTCGACATTGGGGGCGACGTTCGGCGGAACGTCAGCGACTGGGAAGAGCCCGAGGGTGATGCCAGCTCCCGCAGCAAAGCCTCGCGACGTGCGCAATAGTTGCCATGCCTCGAGCATCAGGCTGGTGTCGCCTTGCTTGCAATGGCCGGAGGTGCGACTCGTGCAGACCTTAGCTGCAGGCAGGGAGAGCGCGCCGATCCCAAACTCGGCCATACCGGATAATCGCGCCAGTTCATCACCTGAAGTCTTTGCCTGCGCGAGGGCCGTACCCGTGGGAGCGCTAGCCAATAGGAGAACGAAAGTGGGCACTCGCGCTCGCATGTTTACGACGCGACCTCATCCAGATTCCGAAGCATGGTCTCGGAGATCTGCGGCAAAAGAATCTGAGCACGCGTTAGGCCGGCGTTGAGTGCCGCGAGGGCGAGTCTTGAGGCGAATTTGTTTGCGTCCACACTGCGCGCCTGCGGGGACTTCGACAGTTCCCGTTCCACGCAATCGACGATTGGGCGTGGCACGCCCAAGGCCGAAGGAATCGGAGGGGGTGGGCTCTCAGCTTGATGCATGAGGATCCGCATCGGTGAGGCGCAAGTAAAGGGCGGATGACCCACCAAGAGCTCGTACAGGATTGTGGCCAGGGCGTAGACATCGCTGCGCGGGGTGGCTTGGCTCCCGCGGGCAGCTTCGGGAGACATGTACTGCGGCGTACCCAAAATCGCCCCCTCATGCGTCAGCGGATCTTGCTGAACATCGAGAGCGCGCGCTAACCCGAAGTCGAGCACGACGTGGCGTACGTTCGCTTGATCGGCTGGGACCGACATGAGATTCTCTGGTTTCAGATCGCGATGCACGATCTGCTGTGCATGGGCGGCACCGACCGCGTCTCCTATGGCGAGCATGAAAGCCACAATTTGCGGCAAATCGGCGAGTCGCTTCTCGAGTAACTGTTGCCGCAACGATATGCCCGGCAAGTACTCCGAAACTAGATACGGCTCACCTCCAATGGGCTCGTCGCGATGGGTCTTGGGGAGGCTTTCGAGCTCACCGCTAGCCAATACCTGCACGAGACCCGGGTGCACCAACCGCGCTGCAAGTCGCGCTTCTCGGTGGAACCGCTGGCGAATAGCCGGGGTTTGCATCAGATGGCGGTGGATAATCTTGATTGCGACGGGGCGAGACAAAGCAAGCTGCGTGGCGCGATACACTCGCCCCATCGTGCCCAACCCAATCAGTTCCTCGAGGCGGAACACTCCGGACACCACCAACCCAAGATAGGGATCAGGGGTTTCTTCGCTTCGGGGTGTATTCGGGACCGACATCGGACGGGTGTGACGATACTCCTACGCTGTCCACACAAACGCTAGAGCGGCGGATTTCCAGCGATCTGGGAAGAAGCTGCGACGGATTGGCCTATCAGCCGTTGTGCGGCAGCTTTGCAGAACAATGCAAGTGGACGCTGGCGGCGACGCGCAAAGGGCGAGAATGCTGTACCGGCGGGGGTATTCACGTACTACGCTCCTGCGCCCGTGACTGGCGAGCCCCGTTTACCGCGCACAAAATCTTGCCAATGGCAGCCCAATGCTGTTTGTGGTTTGCCCGGCGCAACCACGCAGGCGAGACTCAACCGTGTGCCGAATAACGCGCACAGGCTTGTTCGAGAGGGGGCATGAAGGAATCGCGATCGGCCAAAAAGCCGACCACAGCCAGCAAGGACGAGGCGAAGACCTCGGCGCTACGGACGGACCTCGATCTACCAGTGGACGGGGGGATTCGCCTGGAGCTGCCAGGGTTCGAAGGCCCGCTTGATCTCCTTCTGCACCTCATTCAGGAGCACGAGCTCGACATCCTCAACATACCGATCGCGTTCATCACGAAGAAGTACCTCGAGTACATCCAACTGATGGAGGAACTGAATATCGACATCGCGAGCGAATACCTCGTGATGGCGGCGACCCTAGCGCACATCAAGTCGCGCTCGCTGTTGCCGACCCCGCCCGCCGATCAGGAGGAAGGCGAGGAAGAAGAACTCGATCCGCGTGCGGAGCTGATCCGCCGTTTGTTGGAATACCAAAAATACAAGAAGGCCGGGGAGGAGCTCGCCACGCGTTCCGTTCTAGGGCGCGATGTTTTTGTGCGAGGTGCGTTGCCCGCGACCGATCCCACGACGGCTCCGCTTGCGCCGGTCAGCTCTTTCAAACTGCTGGAAGCTTTCCAACGCGTCCTCTCGAGAGCCAAGATTGTCATCGATCACCAGATCGAGTTCGAGCGTTTCTCGTTGAGTGATCGGATCAATCAACTGGTCGATCTACTGAAGGACCGTGGTCGAGTCCTGTTCGAGGACTTGTTCGAGGGACAACGCAGTCGAGCTGATCTGGTTGTGACCTTTCTCGCGTTGCTTGAGCTCACTCGCTTAAGAATGACGAGGCTCTATCAGGATCATTCTCTCGAACCCATCTATGTTGAGTTGGCGGTGGTCGATGAGAATGGCAACGCCGTGCCGGCCCCGCCCCCACCGGCGGAATCGACCTCTGTCTCGCCAAATCCCGACCAGACTCCAGCCACAGTACCTCCGGCAGCCGAATCGAACGAAGCCGAATCGAACGAAGCCGAAGACGATTCGGACGAAGACGATTCGGACGAAGACGATTCGGACGAAGACGATGCGGACGAAGACGAAGACGAAGACGATTCGGACGAAGACGAAGACGAAGACGATTCGG
>JBLNFG010001148.1:0-2536 GCA_050263495.1 Myxococcales bacterium
CAATCAAGTCGACGATCCGAAAATCCCAGATGGTATCCTGGGCCTGGGATCTCGGGGCGGGTGAATCTGCCGTACTTGCGTACGCGCTTGATCGCCTCGGGGCACGAGCCATCATCGATGATTTGCAGGCACGACGATGCGCAGAAGCTCACGGCATCCCTCTTCGCGGCACCGTGGGGCTCATTCTGCGAGCGCGTCGGTTGGAGCTGATCCCTTCTGCGCGAGAGGCGCTCAATCTCGTGCGACAGGCAGGCCTTTATCTCTCAGATCGGGTCTGTTCCGAGGTGGAGTTGCCCCGACTTGACGGACAGGTTTGACTGCCTAGACTACTGTGCTGCGTTAGGCTCGAATTCGACGTCCGATACGTAGTCGAGCCGCGCTTCGCCCGCGCATGCTCCCGCTCGAGTGCCTTGCCGTTAAAGATCGCGCGCCAACGTTCCTAACACCGCCAGCTTGCCGACAACAATCGCGAGTTCGTACGACGCGACCATTCCTGCCATTACTAACGGCGCCAAGCGCAATGAGCTCCATTCGGCATTCGCGCCTGAGACGGCTTCGGCGACGCATTCGCCGACAGTCACGAGCTGCTTGCTCAGATCATAGGCGCGTTCCCGCGCTCGGTGGAGCTCGCTCCGCATGGTTTCGACAAGTTCCCTCTCGGCTAGCGTCCGCTTCATCGCACCACCTCGAAACCAATGCGAGCGCTGGACAGGCCGAATGGATCAGCTATCTTCTCGAACATCGGAAACGTCCTTTCCGGTCAGACTCCCGGTTGTTAGTAGCAACGCGGGGGTCACCTATTTAATAGGGTGTATTGTAATGTGAAGAGGAGGGAATGTGTAGCGATAGTTGGTGGGGTGAAGTAGATCGGGTGATCGATCGGTGCGGACGTTCGATCTACCTAAGCGAAGGTAAGGTTCTATGTGAGGAGCGTCGACTACGCGCGCATGGACTTGGACGGCAGGTGCGATCATCACAACGAGGTATGTCGAACTCCCGGAACTGAATCGTGCTGACAAGCGTGCTCAACTGACAGACTTCGTTGTTGCACACCGGGTTGAGCACCTTCGTCCACGCGAGCAGGAGTGTCTGTGCGTTTGCTACCGCGATGCGCACATGCTGGCTCGTCACTAGCCGCGGAGATTGTCCGCGTTACCCGCCGCTCCCGGGCTTCGCCAGAACGGCGCACGCTCCCTGCCAAGTCGCCGTCAATGACGACGTGCGATCACTGAATGCGTCGGTGCCTTCGAGAACTCGTCTTGCGCCTTGTCATGGATCCTGCGCCAGCGATTGGCGTAGCCCGGTCGCTCAAGCGGGCAGGGGAGCACACCATGGTCAATCGTCCGTCACATCAGTCAAGCTTCGCGGGAATGCAGCTCGAAGGGCGTGCTGCCGTCAAGCGTCAGAATCTCACCAATTCGGAAGCCGCGTTGTGGCAACACCTGCGCGGCGGTCAACTTGGCGTCGCTTTTCGTCGCCAGGTTGCAATCGCCAATTACATTGTTGACTTTCTTGCTCCGTCAGTTCGCCTCATCGTGGAAGTTGACGGTCTGTGGCATCATCGGCGCATTGCAGCTGACGAGCGCCGCAACAAGGTGCTCACCCGCATGGGTTACCGCATCGTGCATCTCGATGCGGCGCTCGTCATGCGACAGCCGTTGGTTGCCGTTGAGCGCATTCGCGAAGTCATCGCGGGCGCACGCTAACACGTGCCCTGTGCCAAGCCTGTAGCATCGACGACTTGGGCCGCGGGATGTGAACACCCGCCGCCGCCGACCTCAACGAGGTGCGCGTTTCGCTTTGCGACCGTTATATGCCGGCTCGGCGTGCCTTTCGGCTACTCGAAGAGGCTTGATGGCCTTGCCGTGAGCTACGAGAGGATACTTCTTCGGTTCCTCGAGCTGGCATAGATCAAGATCCACGTCGAGCTTGGGCCAATGTAGGATGTGATCGCGTTCCAGTTCGACAGAGAGAATATCGTCGATGGTCGCCTGCTTGAACCACGGGAAATCGCTGAACGGCAAGAAGTATTCGCGCGCGGTGGGCTCGACGAAGAGCCAGAATCCGTGAGCCGAAATGTGCTGCACCTCAACGGCCGAAGTGGTCTTTCCACGCTTTGCGGATTTCATCGCTGCGCTCCTCGACGATTCGGTGTAGCTGCTTCAATTGGCGTTGATCGAGCCCCTCAAAGTGCGCCAATGCGACTGTGGGCTCGAGCCAGAACTTGGCTTCGCCGTCGCTGGACAAGATGTGCACGTGCGGTCGCTCTTCCTCTCGCGAAAAGAAGAAGAACCGATACGGCCCGTGGCGAAAGACAGTCGGACTCAATCCTCTTCTCCCCGCGCAGCCACAAAACCAAAAACCGAGCCCATCATTTATCAGGCTCGGCCTTCGCAGTCAGTAAGTCGCGGAGAGGGAGGGATTCGAACCCTCGGTACAGTTGCCCATACACATGATTTCCAATCATGCACCTTCGGCCACTCGGTCACCTCTCCAGGCGGGCCTCAACTGACATTGACGTTGAGCTTTCGAGATC
>JBLNFG010001149.1:0-3431 GCA_050263495.1 Myxococcales bacterium
CGCGAAACGAGCGATGTGGCTCAAGCGGACTGGGACAGCGCGGCCTTTATGCCCGACGGTTCTATCGATCCGTCACGCTTTCGGATCCAAGCACCAACCAGCGAAGCGTGTGGCCGTTGCCACGGCTACGCCCAGTCGCGTCAACCCGAGTTACGCGATTGGAATGTGACGGCTCGTCAGACGGAAACGACGGGGCAATTGTACGTGGGCGGACGAATCAGCGATAGCACGTTGAATGTCGCCCATCGCTCGGCGCTCGGACGCCCGTGGGACGTGCATGCCGAGCGATTACTGACCTGCTCCGATTGCCATTTTGCGACCAACGATCCGGGAAACGCGCTACGAACCGGCGCAGCACAACCACAACACCTGATCCACGAGGTACGGACTATTGCGTTAGGCGACTTCCTGCGCAGGCCGAGCCACGAGTTCGCGAAGGGTCATAGCTCCCAAGGTACGGTTGCGAATGCCCTCGACGGCACGATGCGACGCTGTGAAGGCTGTCACGACGCCCCCAAGGTGCATCGCTTCCTACCCAAAGCCGAGCGTCACTTGGCGCAAGTCGCGTGCGAAACGTGCCACATCGAGCAGGTACACACCCCGGCCCGGCGCGTGACGGACTATTCCGTGATTGATGAACGCGGGGAACCTCGCGTCGAGTATCGAGGGATTCAGGCCGATAACCTCGACGAGCCTGCCGCCTATCTCACCGGCTATGAGCCGTTGCTGCTCCGCCGAATCGACTCAGACGGGACGCGACGTCTCTTCCCGTACAATGTCGTGACGAGTTTCTACTGGGTGATCGACGATCCCAAGGGGCAGCGGCCAGCCAGCGTCGAGCTGCTCAAGTTCGCGCTCTATGAGCGACCGGGCGCTGCCGCACAACTAAAGGAGCTGCTCGACCGCAATCACGACGGCGAGGTCGCGCCCGAAGAACGCGTCTTATCGAGCGCCAAGGGTGTCGAAGAAGTGCGCACACTGCTCGTGGCCGCTGGCGCCAAGAATCCACGGCTCGTCGGTGAGATGCAGCCGTTTGGGATCCACCATGGGGTGGCGCCGGCCAGGCTCGCACTGCGCGACTGTGCGCACTGCCACTCGCGCGAGGCGCCCCTCGCCGCCAGTTTCCAGCTCGCGGCGAGATCGCCCTACGGTGTCATTCCGACGTTGGTGGGTGATAGTAGCGTCGTTCCCTCGTTTCGGATCCGTGCAACAAGCGGTGGTGAACTACTGCTCGAGCCCAATCTCGCAGCATCCGGATTGCACGTCTTCGGGCTCAGTCGCACGCGTTGGCTCGATTGGGCTGGCCTGGGCGCCGTCGTCTCGGTTTTCTTGACGGCGCTGGGGCACGGTGGCCTCCGGCTGTGGTCGCGACGCAAACGTAAGGAGTCCGTATGAGGGGCATCGAGATCTACACGTTGTACGAGCGCCTTTGGCATTGGTTCCAGGCCGCCGCGATCCTGCTACTGACCGTAACCGGGATGGAGATTCACGCGCCCGGCGGGTTACGGCTGTTCGGGTTCACCACTGCCGTGCGTGTCCACGAGGCGGTGGCGCTATTCACGATTGCCAACGGCTTTCTCGCGCTCTTTACCCACTTGGCAACCGGCGCGATCCGCCAGTACTTGCCCACGCCGCGAGACGCGTTCACCCAAGGCGCGCTGCAAGCGCGCTACTACTTGGTCGGCATCTTCCGTGGCGAGGCCCATCCGTTTGCGCGCCGGCCTGACAAAAAGCTGAACGTGCTACAGCAGGTGACCTACCTAGCGATTCTCAATCTGCTCTTGCCCACACAGGTGATTACGGGCGTGCTGCTCTGGGAGGCTGGACGATTCCCGGCGCTGATCGAGCGACTTGGGGGTCTCACGTCGATTGCTACGGTACATGTCGCTGCTGCCTGGCTCTTCATCGCGTTCATCGTGATGCACGTCTATCTGACGACCACGGGCCCAACCCCGCTCGCGCACCTCAAGTCGATGATCACGGGACGAGAGTCCGCAACCCACGCGCCCACAACCCACTCCCCTACCCTTCATCCACGAGCTGACGCATGAATCCTCCAAACACACGCGACTTCAGCTGGAACCCCTATTTTGCTGGCGCCATGCTCGGCGTCGTGCTCTTCGCGTCCTTCTTCGTAACGGGCCACGGCTTAGGCGCGTCGGGTGCACTCGCTCGAACCGTAACAGCAAGCTTGCAAAGCGTTGCACCGGCACAGGTCAATAGCCACGGCTTCTTCGCAGGGTTGGGCGGCGGCGCAAGAAGCGCACTCTCCCATTGGTTGGTGTGGGAGGCACTCGGCGTCTTGATCGGGGGATTCCTCTCCGGGGTACTAGCCCATCGAGTCAAACCCGCGCTTTATCATGGTCCGTCGATCAGCCCGATGACGCGCGCAGCGCTCGCGCTGCTGGGCGGTGTTCTCGTGGGTTGGGGTACTCAACTTTCGCGCGGCTGCACCTCGGGACAGGCGCTCTCTGGCGGTGCGGTGTTGGCCGCAGGCAGTTGGGCTTTCATGTTCGCGGTCTTTGGCGGCGCGTATGCCGTAGCGTATCCGCTGAGAAAGCTGTGGAGATAAGCATGGCCCCGTTCGACGTTGCCACTTGGGGTACGTTTGGTGAACCCGTCGTGCACGTTATGCTGGGCATGGGGTTTGGCTTTGTGCTGGAGCGTGCCGGCTTCGGGAACGCCAAAAAGCTGACCAACCAGTTCTACTTGAACGACATGACGGTACTGAAGGTCATGTTCACGGCCATCATCACCGCGATGGTTCTGGTGCTGATCGCGACCACCTTCGGCTGGTTGAATTACGACGCGCTCTGGATCAATCCGACCTATCTCGGCTCTGGAATCGTCGGAGGATTGCTGTTTGGCGTAGGTTTCGTGGTGGGCGGGTATTGCCCTGGCACTGCGCTCGTCGCCTTGGCCACATTGAAATGGGACGGGTTGTTGTTCGTGCTCGGGGTGCTGCTTGGGATTCTCGTCTTTGGTTATACTGAGCCACTGTTCGATGGGTTCTGGAACGACTCCGGCAACTACGGAACACTGACCTTGTCCGACTGGCTCGGGCTCCCCATGCCGGTGGTCGTCCTCGCGGCGGTATCGCTGGCATTGCTGTTCTTCGCGGCAGGCGAATGGATCGAACGGTTGGTGTACCTGGGTAGTCTGAAACGAACTCGTCCGTCCCTGCGTTTTCGATCCATATACGGGTACGGAACGGTGCTGTTAGCGACGGCAGCCAGTCTGGCTCTGCTCTGGAAACCCACTGAGCCCCTGCGAAACCAGGCGCGCATCGCGCAATTGGAGCGAAGTATTGACCAAGGTAATGTCCAGATCGATCCGCGTGAGCTAGCCGATTTGATGCGCGACAAGCGCGTCGTCCTTCGACTGCTCGATCTACGCGATGAAGACCAGTACAATCGGTTCCATCTGCTCGA
>JBLNFG010001150.1:0-9281 GCA_050263495.1 Myxococcales bacterium
GCCGCTCGCAGATCCAATAGGAACGCGAACAGTACCAAAACGACCAGTACCGCGCCCTCGAGTAGGTTTCGTGAGACGGTGACGAGCGTCTTATTCACGAGGTCAGTACGATCGTAGAACGGTACGATACTAACCCCTGGGCGCATCGCGCGCTGGTTGATCTCTTTGACGCGCTCTCGCAACCGTTCCAGCACGGCTGACGGGTTCTCTCCGCGCCGCATGATCACAATCCCTTCGACGACATCCCATTCCGTCTCTCGGCTGGCCACGCCTTGGCGTGGGGCCCACGCCTCGAGCACGCTTGCTACGTCACGGACGCGGATCGGGGTCCCTCCACGACTCACGATCGCCGTATCTCGGATGTCGTCAAGGTTTCGGAATAGCCCTTCACTCCGAATTACGAGTTGTTCAGTCCCGCGCTCCACGACGCCACCAGAGGCGTTGGCCGACGCGACGTCCACCGCATGAAAGACGTCGTTCATGGTCAGTCCACGCGCCGCGAGCACGGCGGGGTCAGGTCGCACCTGGATCTCCTTCACCATGCCCCCAAAAGTCACTACATCCGCCACTCCGTCCACGCGTAGTAGCCGCGGCGTCACAACCCAATCCTGCAGGGTGCGCAGCTCGATTGGATCATGGGTGTCGCTTACGAGTGTGTAGCGATAGATTTCTCCAATCGGAGTCGATAAGCTGCCCAAACGGGCGACGGCCTTTTCTGGGAGCTTTGCGTTATGGATGCGTTCCAAGATCTGTGCGCGCGCCAGGTGCACGTCGATGCCATCGGCAAACGTGAGTGCTGCGTAGGACAATCCAAATAGATTATTGACACGCACGCGCATCAACCCTGGGGTGCCATTGACGGCGCGTTCAATCGGGATCGATACTTGACGCTCTAGTTCCTCGGCAGGTTGACCCGGGAACAGCGTAATGACGTTGACTTGGGTGTCGCTTGGATCCGGAAAGGCTTCAATCGTCAAGCCTCGTAACGCCCAGATGCCTGCTGCCGCCAAGATCAGCGCACCAATGATCACGGTCCAGCGCGAACGCAGCGACAGTTCTACAATTCGATTCAACATGTCGAAACGCCTCGACGACTCAGGAATCTGCGAGTGCGTTGATTAGAAGCAGTGGGTTGGTCACAACGACCTCCTCACCAGCTGCAACGCCGCCCAAAATCTCGGTCCATTCCGTGTTCTGTCTACCGACTGTCACTTGGCGCTTACGGTACTTGGCGTCCCCCGTCTTCACGAACACCGTCGTATCCGAACCGTCAGTGACGACCGCACTCGTGGGTACGAGCAGCGTCGCCTGCTCCGCCTTCGGACGGAGTTCGAGCTCCACGTAAGAGTTGGGGCGAAGCATTCCATCCCGATTGTCGACCGAAACGCGAACCGGCACACTCTGTCGTTCTGAGTCAACCACACCGGACACGGTTTGGATGACGCCCTGGATCGGCTTGCCCACCTGCCCAGGAACGCGAATCATGGCTGTAAGTCCAGGCGAGAGGCCGTTCGCAAAGGACTGAGGTACGTCGCCGATCACCAACAGCTCGCTCAAGTCAGCGATGACGCACGCGGGGTGGTCGATGTCGGGACCAACGGCTGCGCCTGGCGTCACTTTTACGTCCACCACAGTGCCGTTGCGCTCAGCCGTCATCCAGTAAGAACCATCACCCGCCGTCACTACCGAGAGAGAGCGCAGCTTCGCTTCTGCCGACTGAACCTCGACCTTGGAGGTGTTGAGTTCGGTCTGGGCAACGGCAAGATCGTGCTCGGGAACAGCCCTCGCTTGTACGAGTTGTTGAAGCCGATCCACGGTCGCCTGCCTGAGCGCGACGGTCAACTTGGCCTCTTGACGTTGCTTGGTGAGCTCGGGCAATTCCGGAGTCTGTACCAGCACGAGCCGATCACCTCGCTTGACGTGATCACCAATACGTACCCGAACCTCTGCCACGCGTCCTCGCAACGGCGAGAACACAGGCTCCGTAAGGCGTTCGACCGTTGTCACCCGCGCCGTGACCGGCGGAGAGGCTAGCGCTTCTCCACTGCGAACCGGTGCGGTCTTGAAGACGATTCCGTGGGTTGCCTCATGTACCGTAACTTCTTCGCGCGTTGCGGAGTATGCTGGCTTGTGCGGCGAGAGATCGTGGCTGCAGCCGACCAACGCGATGGCTGTGAGCGCCGCCGAGAATCGCAGTGAGCTTGCACGTCTGAGGTCGGGAGGAATCATTCGTTACAGCCTTCATTATCGGTCAACGCAACCTGAGCTCTGAGTCCAAGCGCTGCTGCATATGCATCCGCCAATCCGTCCACCTCGTCCAGCACCAGATCGAGCAATGCTCGCCGGGCCTGAATGACGTCATTCATCGACAGAAGGCGAGTATCGTAGGCACGGACGACGTCAACTACGACCGCTTGCGCCCTGGGGATTAGCACTTCCAAGAGATTCTTGCGCCGTGAGCGCTGCGCGCGAAGCCGTTCGACCAATGCCGGAATGATCGCTTGCGTCGACTTAAGCAGTGCCCGACGTTCCGCGCTGTAACCGTCGGCTGCCGCGGTAGCTGACCGCACACCCGCCTGACCCCAATCGAACATTGGCAGCGGTAGCTGCGCCGTTAGGTCGATAGAGCTCGGCTGGTTACCGGAAATCTCGAACTGATCGTGGGTAAAACCGACACGCAACGTAACATCCGGGATCTTCTGGCGTGCGTAGTAAGTGCGCTGGTGTTTCGCTGCCTCGGCTGCGTTGGCTAGAGCCTTGGCATCCGGGCGTTCGAAACCGCCAGCGCGCTGAAGCAGGCGAGTCTCATCGAGATTCACCCACTTCTCGAGATAGTTCTGCGCTGATCGAGCGGACTCGAAGCGTTGGCAGTACTGTCCAGTGGTTGCACTGCATGCTGCTTGCTCGGCACTCAGATCGCTCTCTGCACGATGGAGTTGTTGTTCGAGTCGACCGCGCTCAATGGCCACGCGGTCAAGCTCGAGCCCACTTGCAAGCTGCATCTTGAGGCGCATCTCTACTTGGCGTTCCTGTTCGTGTGCGGCGTCCAGCAGCCGACCTAGTGCAGCGATGCGCAGCTCCGTGATCGCCATTTCGCCCAGTGATGCTGCCAGTTCCAGGGCGCGCTCTCGGCCGACGGCGCAGCGCTCCGCGCGGATAGAGATGAGCTCAGACTGGCGGGCCGCCTGAATGGGGCCGCGCTTACCCAGCGAAATGGTATACGAGACGCCGACCCGATAATTGGGCACGGTCGTGAGCGGGTGGCGGATCCCGGGAGGGTTGGTGCGGCCAATCGGAATCGTGCCCCAGGTTGCATCCAGTACGGGGTTGGGCCACAGCCTCGATTGATCCACCGCAGCTTCGCGAATTCTTACTTCCCGATCCGCGGCTGCTACCTCGGGTGATCGCGAAACGGCCTTTACTAGATCGTTAAAATCAAATGCATCGCTGGGGAGGAAACGGGTTTGCTGCGAATCAGGGAGCGGTTTCACGTCCAGTGGGGTCGCAGCCACGCTCGCCGACTGCCACAGCAAACCGCAGACTACCAGTAACCTCAATCGTACCAAAGCTAAGCCAAGCTACTGATTTCTGAACCAGAATGCATGAAACCTGTGTGAATATACCTTCACGAACGTGAATGGTGGCACAGTTGGTAGTTAGAATTCGGTGGTCAGCGTTAGGTGCACTCTCCATTCCCACCACCACCTCAGGTCATCGCGCGCGTTTGCAGTCGCTATCTCGACACACGCCACGCACGCGAGAACACTCCTTTTCCCCCGCTTCTCTGGCGCACTAGTGGCGCGATTCCATGGAATCGACGGGTCCTTCGGGCCCGCCGCTGCGCGGCTAGTCTCCAGTCTTTGGGCTGTCGCCCAAACCCAATTCGTTCCGCGAATTGTTACTGCCCCTCACCTCAGAAGGTTCGGGGTACTAGGATAACCCTCGCAGCCTCGCCCAAACACACAGGAACGAAAAGATTGCCATGAAGGTGCTGGTCGTCGAAGACAACCCCAAACTTGCACGGTTTCTCCAGCGAGCATTCATCGAGGAGGGATACGTGGTCGATAGTGTTTCGGACGGTGAGACTGCCGCGACGCAAGTCGCGCAGATCAGTTACGACCTGATTGTGCTCGACTGGATGCTTCCCGGAATGGACGGACTTACGTTCTGTCGCATGCTTCGGCAACGCGGCAGTGCCATCCCGATCTTGATGCTCACGGCGCGTACGGAGACTTCGGAAAAGATCGCGGGTCTCGATGCTGGCGCCGACGATTACCTGCCCAAACCATTTGATCTTGGGGAGCTGCTCGCGCGTGCCCGAGCCCTCACGCGGCGCGGTGCCAACGCGGAAGTCGTGCTTCGCGTTGGTGGCCTGTGCATCGATCGTCTGGCGCGTCGCGCCACCATCGATTCCCGCGTGCTCGATCTTACCCCTCGCGAGTTCACGCTAATCTCGTTTCTGGCTCGTGAAGCGGGTCGCGTGGTCCCGCGCACGGAGCTGTTGCGTCAGGTGTGGGAGACCTCGTTTGACCCTGGCTCGAACATCGTCGACGCGCACATCAAGAATCTTCGAGAGAAGCTCGGATCGTCGGCCAAGATGATCGAAACGGTTCGCGGCGTGGGATACCGAATGATAGTCTCGCAACCGTCGTGAAGCTCGAGAACAGGCTTGCTCTCTTGACCGGCGCCGTCACCGCCGGAACAATTACCGTGTGCCTTGTCACGGCACTCGTGCTCGTGCGGCGTTCCGCGACGCGCGAGCTCGACGAGGAAGTCGTTGACGGCGCCAAAGCAGCGGCGGTGGTCGTCTCGGAATTGGAGCTCCAAACCCGGGATGGCGCTGCCCCGTCGCGCATCGACATCCCCGAAGACACGGAGCTCATGGTGCGGCGCCTTGCGATCTATTCCAAGGATGGTCGTCGCATCGCAACACGGCCAGAGGGCGCCGAATTCCCCGAGCAGCTAAACAGCCTAATGGCGATGCCGGGCGTCAGATTCGATCAGCCATTCGACTTAACAGTGCGCGAGGGGCATATGCGCGCGATTCTGGTCTCTCGCCGAAGGCTCCACGGCATGACACTGCTCCATGCCGTCTCGCGGGACCAGCTAGACGAGGTCATCGACGCGAGAACCAGGCTATTCGCCGGGCTATTCGTGGCAACCCTCGCTGTTGTCGTACTCGCTGCACTTTGGCTAGGCCGGCGCTTGGCAGCCGACGTCAATTACGTGACAGCCGTGGCGCGTCGTGTCGCGGCGGGCGAGCTATCCGCGCGAGCGGGCGACGCAAAACTGACCAACCCCGAAACGCGCAATCTAGCTCGTGAGTTGGACCACATGATCTCCGAACTCGCCGCGCTCATGGCTGCCCAACGCAATTTCATCTCCTACGCTGCCCATGAATTGCGTTCGCCACTTGCCGCGCTGCAGGGAGAGTTGCAGCTTGCGCTGCGCCGTCCACGGACTGAGGAGGGCTACGTGGAAACACTCGGCGACGCTCTGACGGAGGTTGCTGGGCTTACCCAACTCACGGAAGACTTACTCACGCTTGCGCATGCCCAGGCCGAATCGACGGTGATTGCATCGGCTCGAGTGGGGAGTGTGGTCGAGGAGGCCGTGCGGCTCGTGCAGGGCGTTGCCCAAATCCAAGAGGCGACCGTGGAACGCAATGTGTCCGCAGTCGAAGACGCGGTGGTGTGCGGGATGGAAGCGGATCTCGCTCGGCTATTGCGCAACTTGCTGGAGAATGCCATCAAGTTCGGTCCAGCTGGGGGTCAGGTCCGCGTAACCGGACAGGCTCAGTCTTCGACGATCGTTCTTGCAGTTACCGATCAGGGTCCAGGGATTGCGCCAGCCGATCGCGCCGGGCTCTTTGCACCCTTTTATCGCGGCAACACCAAGGCGACCGCAAGAACCCCCGGGACGGGGCTCGGGTTGGCCATTGCGCGCGAGATTGCGCGCAAGTATGGCGGTGATGTCACTCTTGACGACTCCTACACCAAGGGGACGCGCATGGTCATTCGATTGCCTCTCGCGCCGCCTCCAACGAGTATTCAAGAACGTGCCAGCTCTCGGATGCGGTCCGCGTCGTTCTAGGGGGATCTCGAGAACCGGAACACCCGAAGCGTGGCAGCTACGGCCGCGTTCGTGACGAAGCGCGGCACCGAACGCAGGCGACCGACGCAAACGAACGCAAGTGATGTGGATGTGCGCTGGAATGAGCCCGGCTCCGAGCCGGCTGAGATGCTTTGACGTAGCAATGGTCCGCGGGATGCCCCGCATGAGAAATTAGTGAAAACTCATGCACATTCGGGATGAACGACCGGTGAATGTGATTTCACGAAGCCGGGGTGAATCGTGAACGGCGCGTGAAGACTCAATCATCCTGCGAAATGCTGACGGATGAAGCGGCTGTGAAAAGTGCTTCACCCGGCAATCGATGGGTTGTCTTGGGCGTTGAGCATCACAAGATAGTTCGCCGGCAGGCGCCGGTAAGCATGCTTTCCGGAACGCGGGTAGGGCTATCGCATTGTTCGACATCGAAGTTGGAAAACGGGGGATACTGCCTCCGCCTGACCTCCATCTGAAGTGGATTTCAGTCTGCGTACCTGCAGCAGTGCACGCGAGGGGATACCGCTTTTCCCGTGCTGGCTACAATACAAGGGTGATGCCGGTCGTCGCCCAAGCCCAGGTGGGATCGCTCGAACATCGGTAGTTTCGGCTATGAAGAATTCGACGTCACGTACCTACCATCGCATGCCGGGGGCGCGCACCGCCGCACGGGTCGCGCTTGCGGTGGCACTAGTAGCGCAAGCACCTTCACTGGCGCTCGGAGCTGAACCAGTTGCCCGCGCGAGTCAGCTTTTACCCGACAGCCAAGCGCTGCGCACCTGGCTGCACGGACACCAATTGCAGATCGCCGTATTGAAAGCGAAGAATCGCGAAGCAGTTGCCGCAACCAGGGATGCTCGATTGTTACCGAATCCGGTGCTTACGCTGGGGGTTGCAGGCATTGCGTTGGGTAACCGCAACCCGAGGGGCTTGTCGTGGACCGACACCCAGAATTATCAGGCGACCCTGACCGAAACGATCGAGCTTGGAAAGCGCTCCCATCGGATCCGCTCCGCTGATCTCCACGCGCAATCCACTGAATTGGAGTCGATACAGGGGGAAGGGGCCTTGGTGGCTGACGCGAGGGAAGGTCTGGCAAGGCTCGTGTACCTCAACGAGCGTAAGCGCGTTCTCGAGGAGCGATTGCAGTCCGCGCGGGCCATCGTGGCCCTCGATCAAGTACGGCTCGACCGCGGGGACGTAAGCGGAATCGACCATAACCGACTACTGCTCGACGTTGCGAACGTCGAGCGAGAATTGGCGGACAATGCCAACGAGCTTGCTTCGGCGCAGACAGATTGCGCCGTTGCACTCGGTAGCGCATGCGAGCCGGACGTCTCTGCTGACCAGCTCGAGGCATTGTTACCCCCGATCGCGGTAGGGATCGCCGAACGCTTCGACCCTGCCGTTCGCCCCGACATTCGCTCGCTCCATGCGGAAGCCGCAGCGCAACAGGAACAGGCACAGCTGTTTGCGAACCGCGCTATTCCGGATCCCGTCGTGGGCGTAAGCTATGTGCACGATAATCTGACCGCTGCGGGCAATCAGCCGCACACCCTGGGCGTGTCCGTCAGCATCCCACTGCCAGTCTCCGACAGAGGCCAGCATCAACGTGCTGAAGCGCTTGCACGTGCGGAGCAAGCTGAAGCGCAAGCCCACGTTACTGAACGGGCTGTCACGGAACAGGTCCGAAGCCTGGCGCGTACTGAACAAATAACCTTCGAGAAGTTGACCAAGCTAAAGAATCAGGCATTTCCGCTCGCCGTCGGTGTACTCGACGCGACCGAGAGGGCCTACCGATTGGGGCAAGTGAGTATGACGGATCTGCTTTTGGCGCGCCGGCAGCGAGGTGAACTCGCTCTCGATTTGGTGGACACACGTTTCGCTCTGTTCGGGATTCGAAGCCAAATGCTTCGCGCTCTCGGGGTGGATGCGGCGGGAGTTGAGCGTCAATGACCGACCTTGAGTCCATCTCATCCGATCCTGTTACCCCGCGACTCATCTCCGATGCAGAGAATCCCCAGCGCGAGTCCACCGCTCAACCCGCACTCAACCTGCCCGGCTTCCGAAACTTTCAGTGGCGCGGGATGAAGAGCCTGCTTGCCGCGCTGGGCTTCGTTGCGTTAGCGGTACTCGGCGCGGGGAGTTATCGCCGTGCTGTGCCGCCACCACCGCAAGCCGATCCTCGGATTCTGGTCGCGCCCGCGGCAGTTGGCTTTGCCAAAGGCTCTCCCCACTGGGAGCAGGTAAGGGTTGGGCAAGCCGCGCCCGCCGCAAAGCGTTGGACGGATCCATTCCCAGCCCACGTACGCGTGGATGAAACCAAGGCATCGCGCGTCGGCGCACCCCTGGCCGGTCGCGTCGCGCACGTGATGGTACAGGTGGGCCAGCGTGTGACGGTGGGCACGCCGTTGTTTTCGGTCGCGAGCTCTGACCTAGCAACTCTGCAGACTGAGCGCATGAAAGCGGAGGTTGAACTGACGACGGCGAGGATGGCCCTTGATCGCGTAAAGTCGATTGTCCAGGCGCAGGCTCTGCCAGCCAAAGACGAAGTGATGGCGGCCCAGCAGCTCAAGGAGGCCGAACTGGCTCATCGCGCCTCCCAAGCTCGGCTTGCGTCGCTCAAGGTTCAGCCGGTATCGGATAACGAGTATGTCGTCAAGTCACCCCGCAATGGGGTGGTGGTGGAAAAGACGATCCTGCCCGATCAAGAGATCGCTGACACGAATTCGAGCCCAATGGTTGTGGCTGACGTCTCAACCGTTTGGGTCATTGCGGAACTGTTCGAGTCCGATACGGCGGGGATCCGTCCGGGCACGCACGCCAAGGTCATTGTGGATACGGCTTCTCTGGACGCACAAGTCGATAACGTCGCTGCGGCGGTCGATCCTGAACGACACACCGTCGCCGTGCGCATCACCCTGCCCAACAGCGATGGCACCTTACGTCCGAATACCTTTGCTCGAGTCCAGTTCGAAACCGAGCTCAACACAGACGCCGTAGAAGTTGCAGCGGCTGCACTCGTCTCGGACGGTGCCAAGCAGTACGTATACATTGAACGCGCCGACGGACTATTTGAACGACGCGACGTGGTGGTTGGTCCAGTACGGGAGGGGCGAGCCCTGATCGTGAGTGGGTTGCGTGTTGGAGAGAAGATTGCCGAGCAAGGCGCC
>JBLNFG010001151.1:0-3975 GCA_050263495.1 Myxococcales bacterium
GTGGGGCTTGCGGGTTCCACCGACGCGCCGGCAATCGACGTACCGGCAATCGACGCGCCGGCAATCGACGCACCGGCGGCCCCTCTGGTAGCGCGCGCCGCACAAACCAACAAATCCACCAGAAGCGCCAAGCCTGTCCCTGGCTCTCGAGCGACTCGCAATACCGAAACGCAGAACGTTCCGCCTGTGATCACGGTTGCCCCCTCAGCGACGAAACCCAACTGTGACCCACCCTACACGCTTGATGCCGCGGGCAACAAGCGTTTCAAGCGTGAGTGCTACCAGAATTGATGCACGAGGAGTGAAAGATGAGTTACCTCCAGCGCGCGATATCCGCCCTGTTGATC
Source organism: Myxococcales bacterium (assembly GCA_050263495.1). Lineage (GTDB taxonomy): Bacteria > Myxococcota_A > Polyangia > Polyangiales > Polyangiaceae > FEN-1139. The sequence continues at coordinate 348 of JBLNFG010001151.1, forward strand.
CTTGGATGCTCGTTGGGCCCGCGTTTGGTTCACGCGGCTGCACCGAGCGTGAACGAGTGTTTGGCGGCAAGCGACGATTCACTGAAGTCCAATGCCACCCACAAGTTACGCGCAGAACGCGAGCAGCTGCTGATCTGCGCTTCCGAGAGCTGCCCACGGGAGATCCGCGAGGAGTGCTTGCGGCGCGTCGAGCAGGCCAACCAAGCGTTACCCACCATCGTGTTCGAGGTGAAGGACCGCTCCGGTGCCGACGTGACCAACGTTCAGGTCACGATGGACAATGAGGTGCTGACCGAGCGCCTCGACGGCATGGCCATTGCCGTCGATCCGGGCGAGCATCGATTCGTGTTCCAGATCCCAGGCGAGCCCACGCTCGAACGGCGATTGATCATCCCCATGGCTCAGAAGAATCGGCATGAGTTGATCTCCTTCGCCAAAACGAGCAGCACTGGCACAAGCACGTCGGGGCCTCGCACGAGCGAACCTCCTGAAGTCGAACGAAGTCAGAAATTGAGCCAACAACGTCTCTTCGGGATCGTCTCGGCAGGGGTTGGCGTCGTTGGCATCGGCGTAGGTACGGCGTTCGGGTTGATCGCAAAATCTAGAAAGAGTGACGCGGAGCAGGTGTGTCCTGGCGAGCGTTACTGTGAAAACCAAAGCGGTGTCGATCGCTGGAACGACGCCAAGACCGCCGGGAGTATCGCAACGGTGGGCTTCATCGTCGGGGGGCTGGGGCTCGCCGGCGCAGCTGTGTTGTGGTTTACGGACAACCCGAAAGCGCCTGAGCAGCCTCGCGTGGGCCTGGGTCCTGGAGGATTGGTGGTTCGAGGCAAGTGGTAACGAGGAGATAACCAATGAAACATTCACAGACAATCCCCGTGCTACTTCTTAGCGTAGGCTGCAATTCCATCCTTGGGATCACGGATCACGAGGTGGCCTCCCAAGCTGGCAGCGGTCCCGGTAGCGGCAACGCCAAGAATGGCGGCAATGCGGGTCAGTTCAATCGCTCCACATCAGCAGCCAATCTCAACCTCGGAGGCCATGCTCAGAGCACGGCCAACACGGGGCAGAATCTCTCGACGGCGGGAAGCGGCCAGAGCAGCGCGAGCGGCGGTACTGCGGCCAATGGCGGATCGGTCCCTCTTACTGGCGGCGGCGCAGACAACAGCGGCGGAACGGCGCAAGAGATCGGCGGGCAGTCAGGCATGGGCGGCGTGTCGACGGCAAGTGTTACCTCTGTTAGTAGCGGTGGTTCGCCCCAAGGGGGAACAAGCTCGTCCATGGTCGCGACTGGTGGCGCTGCAAAAGGTGGTGCTGCGAGCGGCGGTACTGCGGGAGGTTCAGCCAAAGGCGGGGCTACGACCGGAGGCGCAGCTACGGGAGGTACTACAACGAGCACCCCTCCAGCGTGCACTGGGGCAACGAAACGGAGCTGCGGTGGCTCGTGCATCGACATCAGCACCGCCACGGCCCACTGCGGCGGTTGCGATCACGACTGCGGCGGCGGAACGTGCAGCGCCGGCGTGTGCCAACCGACCACGATCTATACGGCACCGCTTCCGGTTACCTCCGTTGCGGTGAGTACCAGTGAGGTCATTTTCGCGACGAACGACGACGTCAATTACGTCGCGCGGCTGCTCGCTTGCCCAACGAGTGGCTGTGCATTGGCGCCGCGACAACTCGTCACCATGAAGTGGGACATTGGGGCGATCGCGTGGGTGCCCGGGAGTGCAACTGCGTCCGGTACGGTCGTGTTCCTGTCGGCACCGTCGCAGAATACGATTCGGCCTGCACTTTACCCGTGTCCTGACTCAGGGTGTCCCGCCACTCCGACCAGCGTGGCCTCGGACGGACTGGGCGGTTTCGAGCGCAAGCTTCAGGTCGTGGGCAACAAGGTCTACTACAGTTCGCAACACATTCAGTTGAACGCACTGACGTGCAGCGCCGGGGCGTGCACGAATGGAACGACGTTGGGCGTTGGCAAGGAACGTCCGTTTACCGCCAACAGCACGACGATGTACTTTATCGACTCGAACGACACGGCGAATGGTCATTCCGGCTATATTCTCAGTTGTGACTTGAGTCTGGCTCCCCCCTGCACGCCGGCTACCGTTCTGGCTCGAAGCTACTCCGATTCCATCGATATCCAGGTGGTCGGGAACACTTTGTATTGGCTATCGCCCGGGCGCCAAGACTTCAACGAAGGAAGGGTGCATAGCTGCGCGCTCCCCGGTTGCGCAACGGTTACGGATCTCGCGCTTGGCTTGAACTCTCCGACGGAAATGCTGATCGACAACGACGGCGTTTACGTGATCGATGCCGCCGGTGCAATTCAGCGCTGCGTGAATACCACCTGCAGCGGTGGGATTCAGAGTTGGATTGCCGGTACCGCACCGCACTTCTTAACCTCTGATGCGAGCTTCCTGTATTGGGCAGAGGGCAATGTGGTGCGGCGGGTGGCCAAGTAACGCATGAACCCCTGCGCTTCTGGTGACCCGCGTTGCGTCGATGAGACCTTACGCAAACCGGCGTTCGACTCTGGGGAACGACTTAGCCGTGGCTGCTTGCGATAAGTCGTGCATGGCATCGTCACTTTGGACTAGACTGTTCGGTCTGTTCTCCTCGCGCTCCACCATTCGTGCTGTCGGTCTGGCCCTCGGGCTCGCTCTCGCGAGCTGCCAAGACCACGATCTTCGTTGCTCGCCCGCCGCGCGGACGGGAGCCAACGGTGCCAGCTGTCCCAGCTCCTGGCTGCCTCACCGGGTCGGCTCGATTCAGAATGATGTGTTGTTCGAGGTCTCTGGCATTGCGGCGAGCCGCGCGTATCCGGGCGTGTACTATGTGCACAATGACTCGGACGACACAGCGCGCTTCTTCGCGATCGATCTCGAAGGACGCACGCTCGGCGAGTACTCGCTCCCTTCTGCCAAAGCGATCGATTGGGAAGACATCGCGCTCGGTCCATCGAGCGCTGGCGATGTGCTCTTCCTTGGCGATATTGGAGATAACGGGGCTCGGGATGGCAGCGCCGCGCCGCGGAGCGAAGTGCAGATCTTCCGGGTCAGAGAGCCCGAGGTACGGCTCGATGCGTCTCCCTCGCAGCAAACGGTGGGCTGGGAGCGGCTCAGGGCTGTCTACCCTGACCGCCCTCACGATGCCGAAACCCTGATGGTCGATCCCACCACCTCGGAGCTCTTCATCATCACCAAGGAAACGGACGGGCACTCAGGCGTGTACCGGATGTCGGCGCGCGCGGCGGCGGACTCGCAGACAACACTGGAACGTGTCGCCGAGCTCGCCGTCGGGGACTGCCAGCTACCGGGTAGCCCGCTCATCACGAGCGGTGATATCTCGCGCGATGGAACCCAGATCGCTCTGCTTAGCTACTCGTCGCTGTTCCTTTGGCAGCGTCGGAGCGGGCAATCCCTGGCGCGCAGCCTCGAGGAGCTTCCAATCGCGTCGGCTCCCGTCGAGGGCACGACCGCGGAGGCAATTACCTTTGCGGAGGACGACCGAGCGCTTGTTATCAGTGCGGAGGGCGCACGGGCGCCCCTCTATCGAGCGGTCGACAACTGCCCCTGAGCTCGCGACGAAGGTAAGGGGACGACGACGTAACGAGCAATGCGCG
>JBLNFG010001152.1:0-6053 GCA_050263495.1 Myxococcales bacterium
TAGCCGTCCATGAGCGACTCCTCACACGCGAAGTGATAGGCGGCATAACGGCGCAACTCAACCAGTCCCAATTCGAGCTGTATGCCGTTGTCTAGCTGACAAGCGACGTCCAGTCGATCGAGTAGCATGACGAAGTACTGGTGCTGCGCGTCGAGATCGGGCAGGTCTGTCGAGAAGCTCGGATGCCAGGGCATACTAGGTTCTTTGAGCGGCTTCTCTGCCTAAATACTAAGTGCCATTTTCGGCGCATACCTCGGCCCACTTGGACGCGATGAGCGCTTGCCTCTCTAGCGGCCTTGCCCGCCGTCCGTTGATGCCCACACGCCAGGCATGCGGAGCGCGGCACGTTGGTGTCGAAGGCAGAGCGGAGCACTTCCGCCCGGGCGTTCGGAGCCCGTCGCAGATTGCAGCGCTTTCACATCGTTGAGTGCACTAAAGGCGTCGTGCGCACCCGTCCGTTGCCGCGACGCCCAAACCAACAAAAGAAGCCGGTAGCATTGCGATTTCCGTCGCGATATTGGCGGTAATCTTCCGCCGTAAGCGAAAGTTGCACTTTAACCGACTAGAGACCACACAGGATAGGTTGTTCCAGGCGCTGTAGCTCCTGTGCGCACATGTAGTGAGATGCTCCGAGGGCATTGTATCTTTCTTTGGGGCCTCACACCGGAGACAGAAATGCGACAAATCACGGTTCTAGCTCTGTTCGCGGGTCTGGTGGGTTCGAACATTGGCTGCAATCTCATCAGTGGTGAATCGGACGCCTCGGTTGGTGGATCAACGAGCACGGAGCAAACGTCTTCGGGAGCATCCGACGGCCACGATGACAGCACGACCACCGGAACACGCGGCGGTTCCTCCTCGGTGAGTGGGACGAAATCGAAGACCTCTGGGGGCACGAGTTCTTCCAGTAAAAAGTCATCCGCTGGCGGAGCGAAGACGACCGGCGGGGCAAGTTCAGACTCCACCGATCTGGGCGGTAGCGGAGGCGCCGAGAACGTTACCGGCGACACTGGCGGCACATCTTCGAGAAGTAGCAAGGGCGGGACTGGGGGCAAAGCTCCGACATCGACGCGCGAACAGGGAGGAAAGACGGGCACTGGGGGTGTGGCGAACACGACCCGGGGTGGCTCGACCGGAGGGTCACGCTCAAGCAGCACCGAATCTTCAAGCCCTTCCGATGAACTTCGAAAGTCGCAATGCGGTGGAAAACCGGGGCCAAGCTACGAGCAGTTCTTCGACAATAGCAAGCTTGCGACGCTCAAGGTGACGATCGATGCGGCCAATTTGGGAGGCAAGTCAGCCGATCAATGGCTCGATGCGCTTTGGGCCAAGTGGGACCATTGCGCCCCCCACGACAACTATATTCCGTCGAAGTTTGAGTATTCGAGCCCAGACAACACGATCACCTGTGAAAACGTCGGGATTCGATTGCGAGGCAGTTGGACCCGCGAGGCGCAGGCGGCCTTCGTGCAGACGCGCGGCTTCAAGCTCGACATGACGAAACTCGATACCTCGTCAACCACTCATCGGCGTTTCGCTGATCTTAACCGCATAAATATCCTCTCGATCGAGAGCGACCCCTCGCACATGTACCAGTGCCTCTCGTACAAGATGATGCGTGATTTCGGTATCCCGGCGCCGTTCTGCAATTACCTCAAGGTATACGTCAATAACAAGTACTACGGGCTGCTTCCGAACGTGGAGCAGGTGAACAAAGGCTACGCACGTCGACACTTCGGTACCAATGGCTCCAGCCTATATGGGGGCTCCCCGGGCGACGGTGATTGTCCGAATGGCATCCAAGACTCGGCCGCAAAACTCAACTACAGCGGCGACAGCTTCTCGAGTTACACCTCGCAGTACCAGCTGACGAACGCCACGAGCGCGAGCGCTGAAAAAGACTTGATCCCGATGATCAAGTGCGGGGATGCGACGCAGACGCCCGACGACGCGAAGTTCAAGACGTGTATTTCCGAGTGGATCGATGTCCAAGAGTGGTTGCACTTGATCGCCGCGGAATCGGTGATGCCGGAGCTCGAATCGTTCGTTGGGTACTATCGGAACTGGTACCTGCACTTCACGCCCGATTCCTCCGCCCCGCACGGCGGAAAGTTCGTGATATGGCCCTGGGATCTCGATACCTCGTTCAACAAGATTACGTGCTATCCGACCAGCTGCGATCCGTTCACATCCGTGGATAGCTTCTATGGCCCCCGCAACGCGCGGGCGAAATTCGTGACGCGGCTTACGACCGTGTTCAAGTCCGAGTACTGCACCGCACTCAAGGACTTTGTCTCGAAGGTTTACAAGACCACCGCGGTGGACGAGTTTGCTAAGGTAATGGAGCCCGGAATCTCGGGGGATCCATCGGTTACCCCGACGACTTGGCAATCAGAAGTGAGCAAGTTGCGCACCCACATCACTTCGCGCGCTTCGGCTCTGCAGAGTCAGATCAGCTCGACCTGTCAATGACGCCCAATTGCGCCGACGCGTAGTCGGCACATGCGCCGCGGCTGCGGATCTCTTGCGACCCACGCCGAGTCTCAGCCGCGGCCCGCTTTACATCCGAATACGCGCCGACGTCCTTCGTCGTAAGGCTTCGTCTTTCGTGCGACCCACGCCGAGTCTCAGCCGCGGCCCGCTTTACATCCGAATACGCGCCGACGTCCTTCGTCGTGAAGCTATGGAACTAATCAATGATGCCGCATCGCGGTCGAGACTTACCACCCCAACTTCGACCTTGCTCTCCCACGCCGCTGCTACCTAGACGAGAGGGGGCGCGCCGCCACTCCGCATTTTGGACAGATGCCGAGTCGTTCACTGCGAAGCTCTGGGTGCATGGGGCAGATGTAATGACCGCGCGCGACCCCGCACCCCCAGTCCTCATAAGTATCGACCTGCAAATCTACGATGGTCAGCTCCCGGCCAAGTCCCTTGTTGCCATCCGACGTGATTACCCTTCGGCTCATTGCTTAGCTCCTCGTTCCGGACGCTTCTCCAGAGCAAACACTATACCGCAACCGAGCGAGACCGTTCGGTTTCTGAATGATACGCCAACATCCCGGGTAATCAGCCCCACAGCCCGAGCCAGATTTGGGGGTTGCGCATTCGGAATCGCGTGAGCCTTCGACGCGAGTGGACTTGAATTGCCGTCTGGACCGTCTACTTGAGTTGAGCACTCATTCGCAGCTTGCCGCCCTTGTACTCGAACTTTGCATCCTGAAAGCTTGGCGCACTGAAGGTGTTACGCGCATCGCGGGATGCACAATAGTCTTCGATGGGCATTCCGACTGCGTTCGTATCGAGCTTCCCATTGCGGTTCTCGTCGTGGTACGCAGACACCCCGTAAGTACCCGGCTTCACGCCACTGAACACACACACCGCCCGATTGTCATTGATGGTGCCCCAGGCAGGCTTCACTGGCTTCTTCAACCATCCGTTTTCGTCGAACAGGGCGCACACCACGACACCAGAACCATTCTTTGGCCGCGTCACGAATTCGATGACATTGCCGTTAGTGTCCGAAGTACCACCCGCACGACTGGGCAGAGTGAACGCTAAGGCTCCAGGCATGGCTGCGACGATGGCGATGAGCTGGCGGGAGATCATACGAGGGATATGAGGCGAAGATGCCCGACGTAAAGTCCCCCCAATGGTTGCCCCGCGACCCGATTTGCAGTCGACAGCAATCGTTGATTGGGATTCAAGGGTTAGGCGATTCTTGCGTCCGTCTACTCGATGGTGAACTGGGCAATGATCTTGCGGTAGGCCGGGCCCGCCAGAGGAATGGCATCGAGCGCACTGCTCATCGCATCATAGTAATCGCGTTGCTCGGTGATGCGGCCGTTAGCCACAACGCAACGGGTTAGCCCTTCGATGTCGAGGCTGCGCCGAAGAAAGGTCGGGCGAAACGTCAGCCGAAAGCGTCCCCAGATGCGATCTGACGATTCGAGCCCCTCGTCAATGTGCATCGTGAAAGGCGCCCAGCGCGTCGCCATGTGACGCATCAGGCGCAAGAATGATTCCACGCCTTCAACGCGCTGAACCGGGTTCTCGTAGCGCAGGTCATCCCTGTAGAGCGGGCGAAGTTGAGCGATGCCTTGCTCCACATTCGTGGCAAGCAACGCGACGGAACACTGCAGCTGTTGCAGGAGCGAATCTGGCATGGGAGCACCATTTTCTCGTTGGGAGCACTGACTTGCCCGGGGTCAGAGGAGAGCCTTGCTTTGGCTGTGCACCTCTAGGCGGCGTCTCAGCGCTTCATAGACGACGGTGGATGTGAGCAGCATCATCAGACTATAATAGGCGTCTTCGATTGGGATCGTGCCAATTCTCACCCCGAGGATGTGTTCTGGCGCGTACCACACCACCTGCCCGTCGATGAACGCACCGGTCAGGACGCCATTCATGATCAGGAACGGGACCCACGATATCAGGTACGTTAGAAAAAATCTCGCCAAGTAATCGGGGCGCAATAGGTACAAGACGGCCAAGACTGCGAGCGAGGCCGCCCCAACCTTGAGACTGGTATAGAGGCGCGTCGGATGACTGAGCGCCATGAGCAGACCGCCCGTTGCGATGCCAACGAGGACGGGACGGTGCCAACTCTCGATGGGGTTGACGGGCACGTAGTGCCGGAGACACTCGTAAATGAACAGGCATGCATAGCTGACTGTCGGAAAGAATAGCCATTCTTCAATCGGCAGATTACCGAGGGTTATCCCAGACACATAGCGCGGATCGAATCCCCAGATCCTCGCCGCGACGAAGGCCATGTCCGTAGGCACGAAGACGAGCATCATGCAGAGAATGGCTGAAAAAATGGACCGGTAGTTGCGGTAGAAGGCGACGCGCCGATCGAAACTCAGTACCAATGGCCCAGAAAGGGCAGCCAAGTCGAGCGCAAGATACAGCCACTTCACGCGACGCTCCGGCCAAGTGCTTGCCGCGCTTCGTCAATGTACCGGCGTGAAACCCAGAGCATCCCGAAACACTCGCCGTCTTCGCGCCCCAAGTGCCTGTGATGCTGCAGATGTGCCTTACGCACCGCCACCCAATACACGTTCTTGGTACTGCGCCAGAACTTGAGACGGCGGTGGATGAAGACCTCGTGCACGATGAAGTAAGCAGCCCCGTAAAGCGCGATGCCTACGCCGATGGATACGGAAACGCCAGACCCCCGCATCATGCCTAGCATGATGCATAGCCAGCTAGGGATAGCGTACAGCACGAAGAACGCGTCATTTCGCTGCAGCCGACCGCGCGGGCCGCGGTGATGATCCCGGTGCAGCACCCAGAGCGCCCCATGCATCAGGTATTTGTGGCTCGCCCAAGCGACCCACTCCATGGCACAGAAGGTTGCAACAACGACAAGGACGAGAACGGTCATGATCGGTCCAACCCCACGACAACGAAGAACGTCAGCATGACCCCGAAGACCCAAGGTGCCAACCGATTCCTCGGGCGCGGACAGAGCATATCGTTGACGAGCAACAGAATGAAGGACACCCCCCACCACGCCAGGTAGTTCCTGAACGGAACGGTATCGGCCTGCCAAACCCAAAACTGTAGTCGGATCGCCACGGGCTCCATGACCCAGTCAAAAACGGTCATTGCAGTGGCACCGACCAAAACACGCAGAGCGCGCGAGCGAGACCAACCACTTACCGACGTGTGGACTGCGTGAACAAGCACGGCCCAGTTCACTCCAATCACCAGCGGCACCTCCATCAGCGTTGGCCCCATTCGGTTCGTGTAGTGATACTGGCCGAAGATCACACCGGTCTTGACGCCAAGCGCCTCGACGGCGAACCCCACCGCGATAGAGATGACAAGACCAACAGCGACCCTTGCAAGCGCGTGCTCTACATTGAGCAGCAGGAGCACTGCCGTCAAAACCAGATTGGCAAAGCTCAATTGAACGAAGCGCTCGGAGTAGCTACTGAGGATGCCAAGCGTGCCAACGACGTAGAAGATGACGAGAACCGCGAGGCTGACGGGAAACCGGCCGTGCACGGAAGCCGTGGGAGCGACGAGCTTGCCTTCAATCATGA
>JBLNFG010001153.1:0-2848 GCA_050263495.1 Myxococcales bacterium
GGAGGTTTCCCAAGGGACATCGACCTCTAGACTCGACTTCCAAACAAATAAGACGACTCAAAGCGAAAGAATTCAGGTCCCGTTTGACTCGCGCCGGTGGCTCGCAACAACCGGAGCATGAAGTGGTGGTGTCTTACCAAACCTACGGCGGCTTCACTAAAGGGAAACGCAAATAGCCTCAGGCTTTGCCGGCGCTGGGCGGTTGACCAAGCCGGCGAGAATCGCCAAACCCGTCGTAGGACGCTCCGGCCAAAATAGCGGAAGACGACCTATGCTGCCAGCGAGTCAATCACATTACGAATGCTGATCGCGCTCGGGAAGCAACGACTGGCGAGGTGGGCTGGCCAGCCAAGACTCACGGGTGTTGCGCCAAATCGTCACTAGGTCCGTTGCCCCAGTTTGTCGGGCCGCGTCGATTGCACCTTCGATGTGCGCCAGCGCTTCACCCGGACGTCCGCGGTCATGGGCCACCTGGCCTAGCGCGGCGAGCAGCTGTGCTCGTTCAGGCCCGGCAGGAGACGCATAGTCAAGCGCCTCGCGCAAGATTCCCTCCGCGTCTGTGAGGTTGCCAGCGCGCGTCAGTGCAGCGCCCAGTTTCCGACTAAAGATCACCACTGCGCGCATCGGGTCGTCGAGTTCACCTCGTGAGATTTCGAGCCTCCCGAGCTCAAGCCCGCGACGCAACGCGAGCACCTCCGTGTCCGTGTCACCCCGTTGTGCGGCGCGATCGGCGACCCGTTCGAGCAGAAGCAATGCTTGGAACGCATCTTCCGCATAATAGGAGAGTTGGGCGAGGGCCTCGAGCGGGTAATCGAGCCGAGTTGCAATCGCGAGGGCTCGCACGTGCAGTTCTCTCCGGGCCGCAGCCGGGATTGCCGCGAGCACCACTTCGCGTAGCAGCGGGTGGTCGACGCTGAGCTGCTGCTCGGAACTCCAGATCATCCCGCGTTGCTCCAGATGCAGTAGCGCTTCCGTCACGTTATCGCCCTTTGCGACGAGCTGCCCGACGAGTCCCGCATCAACGCGATCCCCGAGCACTGCTATGGCCTGCAGTGCTCGCCGCGGCTCCGGTGGTAGTACGTCAAGCCGCTGGGCAACCAGGTCTACCAAGCGCGGTGACGGATCACTCCCGCCCTCCTGTGAGTAGCGTAGGAGCTGATCCAGCATGAGCGCCGGCACGTTCGGGTGGTCGAGAATTCCTGGCGGGATTTCTGCGCGCGCTGAGCGTAAGAGTCGACCGACAGTTTCTGGCTGCAGCCCGCTCAGTACCCGTACCGGATGATCCGCGGGCCACATCGGATTGAAATTCGGCGTGTGCGTCGCCACAATCAACACGGGCAAGTCGATTGGATCATTGACCAGATCTGCAATTGCGACGCGACTTGCTGCGTCGATCCTCTGCAGATCATCGAAGGCCAGAATGATCGAAGGTGGCGCAAACTCACGATACGCCTTCTCCAACGACCAACGCAACGCCGCGTGCCGCGCCACACGCCTTGCACCTAGCGGGCTCGCTAAGGTCCGTGCCTGATCGTGCCCCAAGATCTCGCAAAGGCCGAGTCGCACTACCTCATCCGTATCAGAGGAGGTGCCGGCAAGGACCGCGTCTTCGACCACCACTAGTTGTTCGAGCGCGTCGCGTATCGCGTGGCACGGAACATCAGCCCAATAGGGATCGGGGCCCGCGACAACGACCAATGCGCCTGTCCCTTCGGCGTGACGAAGAAAATCGTGCACCAAACGGGTCTTGCCTACGCCAAGATCACCGACCAGCCGAGCCGTTTGCATGGCACGGTCGGTTTGCGAGAGTCGAATGGATAGCCACTCCCACTCGGCGTCCCGCTCCAACAAGACCAGAGGCAGTTTGACCTGACTCGCGCGGAATGGCGGATTCGCGTCCGTTGGTAGTCGTTGGCCGCACTCGATGCAGAAGCGTCCGGCCGGCACCAGCAGGGCACACGCAGGGCATGCGATGGCAGTGGAGGGCCGAGTCGACGAGAGCGGCAGCACCGACCGACGGCTTGCCGGTATGCTGCCATCGATTTGGCCCATTGCATCGCGCAACGCGTCTGCGAATTCGATCGCGTCCTGGTAGCGGCGCGCTGCTTTCTTTTCTAGCGCTTTGGCGACCACCGCGACCAGCTGCTCGGGAATATCACGGTGGGGTGCAACGTCCCGCGGATCCGGTGGAGGCACCGTCAAGTGCATCATCACGATCTGCGTCGGGCTTTCCGCATCGAACGGCAGGCGACCCGTCAGGAGTTGGAACAGAATTACTCCAACAGCATACAGATCGCTTCGACCGTCAATAGGATCCCCCTGTCCCTGCTCGGGTGCCATGTAGTCCGGGGTTCCGCACACGATCCCCGGGCTAGTCACGTTGCGCGGCGCACGAGCGTCGGCTTTTAACTTCGCGAGCCCGAAGTCGAGCACCTTAACCAGATCCCCTCCGCGTCGAAGCGGTTCGAGGATGATGTTCTCGGGCTTGAGGTCGCGGTGTACGATTCCGAGTTCGTGCGCCTCCGAAAGCGCCGAGAGTACCTGCACTAGGACGTTCACGATCCGTGAGAATGCGAGCAGGCCGTCCTCAGCCATGACGCGAGCGAGGTCACGCCCACGTAGGAACTCCATGACGATGTAAGGTTGGCCTCGAGAGGTCCGACCGAATTCGTAGACCGCAATCGAGTTGGGGTGATTTAACTGACTCGCGGCGCGGGCTTCCGTCAGGAACCGCAAGGCCGAATTCTCGTCCGCCAATAGATGCGGATGAATGATCTTCACCGCCACCGTTCGACCGAGAACACTTTGCTCGGCGCGATAAACGCGCCCCATTCCTCCGACGCTAATC
>JBLNFG010001154.1:0-17532 GCA_050263495.1 Myxococcales bacterium
TTTACTTCTTGAGCGATGGCTTCGTCACTCTCCGTGAGCGAAATATGGACGAGCTCAGCGCTGTGCCGAAGTCGCGAGAGGTGTTCCCGCAAGGCGAATGGCCGCCCACCATAGGTCCCGATGGTCTCGAAAACCGAGTCACCGTAGAGCAGACCCCGATCGAAAACGCTGATCTTGGCGTCGTTCGGAGAGAATGAACGCCCATTGATGAAGACGACAGTTCCCATGTCAATCCGCTTAAGAAAGGACGACCAGGCCGATATGGCCCAAAGCTCGAGAATTAGGTTTTGGGCGGGGGCGGCGTGATTTCCGCCCCGCGTTTCCTAGCCCTTTAGCTCAGCCAAACGCTCCCGTACCCAGTCCATGCGGGGATCGGCTTGAAGCGCGCGTTCATAATCTTGCTTGGCCTTGTCGCGTTCACCCAGCAGTCGGCTCGCCTCTCCACGGCGCGAGTAGATGAGGGCCTTATTGATGGGTCCGTTGGGATCCAACTTCGGGATTTGAATGATCAGCGAGCTATAGAGTTGCTGGGCACGTTTCGCGTCACCGATCGCGAGACAGACTTCGCCTAGCCGAGCAATGACCTTCACGTTGCCGGGTTCGATGCGGAAGGCCTTCTCGAACTCCTCTTTCGCGCGCTCCGCCCCTCCTGGGCCCCAGTATGCCTCGCCGAGCCGACGATGGATCTCGCCAAGCTCTTTCGACCTTCGGCCGCCGTACGAGGCGACTATCCGCTCGAGGGTCTCGGCAGCCTTATCGCCGCGGCCCGATTGGCTGTAGGCGTCGCAGAGCACGAGGAGCAACTCTCGATCCTCGGGAGCCAGCGAACTGGCGTGCGCCAACAGATCCGCCGCCCCTGCGGGATCCGACAGTCGTTCGGCGCGAATCGTCGCTGCCTCGCGCAAGAGCCGCACCTGCTCCGGCACCGCTGCGGCGAGAGCGGCTTCCTGTGCAATAAGCCCAGAGACTTTACCCCAGTCTTCGAGCTGCTCGTACAAGCCGCGCAGCCTTGCACGCAAGGCTGCGTTCCGCTCGTTCACGCTCAGACCGATAACAAGAGCCTCCGCCGCACCAGCCCGATCGCCAAGTTCGAGCCGAGCGTCCGCGAGCCGTTCTGAATAGCCAATGCGCTCTTCTCCGGTACTGCTGTCGACCAGCTGAACGAGTACTTGAGCAAGCTCTTCGCGATCGGATTGCGCAGCGTAGATACGCGCCAGCGCTTCAAGCGCGCCACGGTGTGCGACAACGCGCTCGAGGATGCTGCGATAGGTTCGCACCGCTCGACCAATGTCCGACAGCCGCCGCTCTGCCACTTCGGCAATTCGCAGTTGCAGTTCGATCTCTACCTTGGTGTCGCCGCGCTCTCTTGCGCTTTCGATCTGACGCTCGAGCAACTCGGCCAGCTCCATGTCTTGACCGGTCTTCTCGTACAAGCGGCTCAGCGAAATCACGGCTTCCGCGTGGTTTGGCTCATCATCGAGAACGGCGCGCAACATTTCCACGGCCTCGGCGTCCTTGCCCAGGCTCTCATTCAGTCGAGCTAGCTCCAGACGCAGCCCACTTCGCTCGGCGGGCGTCACCGCGACGTCAATCAAGCGTTCGAGCACGCGCGACAGATCAGGCAAGCGGCCTTGACTCTGTAGCAAATTGCGTAGCGCCTCGGCTGCGACCCCATCGGTAGCGTCATCCTCGAACAGCACCGTATAGATTTCGATCGCCTTATCAGGCAGCTTGAGTTCGTCGCGCGCGACGCGAGCCGCATCGTGTCGCAGTTGCCGTAGCCGGGCGTCCTCGACCTCAATGTCGATTTGGCGCGAGAGCAACTTGAAGGTTTCTGCGTAGTCACCCATCGAGCGACGCAATTCCGTAAGCTCTGACAGCGCCCAGATATTGCGATCGTCCAACGAGAGCACTTCGCGCACGATGGCTTCCACCAGCGCAGCGTCCGAAAGGTTCGCAGCGATCTGCTTTGCTTCGCGGAACAGTCCAATGCGCTGCTCCTCATCCATCGCGCCACGCCCACGCAAGCGCAGTATTTCGACTAGATCGCGCTCGCGTCCCGGCACGCGACGCAGGGCTTCAATCTGGGTCAGCACCTCGTCGTTGTTCGGATCGCAGCCTAGCGCCTTGATCAAGACGATTTCAGCTTGCGTGGGATCCCCTGCCCTGTCTCGGAACCAAATCGCGGCTTTCTGCCAGAGGTCACGTCGTATGTCGTGGGGCAGCTCAGTCTTTGCATCGACTGCTGCGGCAAGCTTCGAAGCCATGTCTGACCAAGCCCCAGTGATTGCCATCAGCCGCTCCAGTTCCTCCACCAACAGCGGATCGGATGGGTCTTCTGCAAGACCGTCACCCAGGACGCGACAAGCGGCCACGGGGTCGCGGCAGTCGTCCTCGAGAACGTGCGAAAGCGCGCGACGCATCTCCAGGCGTTCCTCTTGACCCTCAGCCTGTGCAACCTTCTTCTCGTACAGACCAGCAAGCCGATCGGTACGCCCCGTGTTGCGGTACACGCCCTCGAGCAGTTCGGAAACCTCCTCGAACAGCTCACGGCGATCCGAAAGCGTTTCGAGCAATTCCACGGTGCCGGCATGGTCCGAGACTCGCTCCAACGCCGAACGGGCGGTAGCGAGCGCGGTGCCTGCCTGGCCAAACTGATCGAGCTGCAGCCGAGCCAACCGGTAGTAGCAGTCGGCGACAGCCTCTGCGGTTTCTTCAACCGAAGCTCGACGCTCAAGCACGTCTGCAAGAGCGCTGAAATCCTGCAAGTGCACGTACAGCCGATCGAGCGCAGCCAACAGCTCTGGACGATCCCCTGTCTGTTCGACTGCACGTCGGTACGCACTCACGGCACGCAGCGGCTGTGACAGCTTTGTCTCGGCAATTTGCCCGAGGCGGACGCTGAGTTCTCGGACGATTTCCGGATCGAAGGTGGCACTTGCACGCTCCTCGAGCACATCCGCAACCCGCCGATACCCATCTTCGACCAAAGTCGCGAGACGCTCTACTTCATTGAACAGCGCGGTTTCTTCGGGCATCTCACTCATTGCCCGCAAGACTGCGTCGAGTGCCAGCGCCGGCTTGCTCAGCCGCTGCTCGGCAATCTCAGCGATGGCGCGCAAGGTTTCGACGCGCACGCTTGGTTCGTGCTCCACCGTCAAGCGCAGCTCCAAAACCTCCACCAAGCGGTCCATCTTGCCAGAGCTGGTAAGCACCGGGACCATGATTCCCGCCGCGGATTCGCGCAGGTCTTCGTGTTCACGCCCGATCTCGAATGCGGCGCTGATTGCCTCTTCGTCGTTGGGTACGTCTTCAAGAACCTGGCGATAGCAGTCGAGCGCTTCATCGAAGCTGCCAGTCTCACGCGCCAGAATGCGGGCCATCTTACCGCGCATCTTGCCGCGCTCGCTCGGATCGGTTGAGAGCTCGGCCATGGTGCGCAAGTTGTCGAGCAAATCGCCCCAAAGCCTTTCTGCTTCGTACAAGACCTCGAGCCGGCCGAGCACGCCGCGGTCTCCGGGGCGCAGAGCCAGCGCTGACGTCAGCAGATCGATGGCCCGACCCCGCTCTTTCAACTCGGTCTCGAACACCGTCGCGGCGGTCGTGAGTAGCTCAAACTTGCGGTCAGCATCCTCGTCATCGCAGAGCTCGACTCGGCGTACCAATAGCTCGACGCGTCGCTCCGGAGCCCCGCGGGTCTCAAGCAACTCCAGTAGACAATCTACGGTAAAGCCGCTCGCGGGATTCAACTCGAGCGCGTGCTCATAGGCATCAATCGCACCAGCCGGATCATCAAGCATGTCTCGACGCGCCTCGCCGATGCGCCGCCAGCTGTACGCGCGTTCCTCGTCGCCCAAGAGCAGATCCGCCTTGATGACGAGTGCTCGAACCAACTGCGACCAATCGCTGAGTAGCGTTGCCAGGCGTTCAATTTGGTCCAGTGTCTCCAGATCACCTGGCTCGGCGTCGAGCAAACGCCAATAGCTGGCCAATGCCTTGCGCGGGTTATCGAGATGCTGATCGTAGGTCTTGGCTAGAACCGCGATGATGTCGCGCCTGCCGGCAATGACCGTCTGCTCCTCCAACATCTTCTCGTAAGTATTGGCGAGCTCGTCCCATTGCCCGGTGACCTGGGTCAAGCGCTCCAACTCGACGCGGACGTCAATGTCCTCCGGATCCGCCTCGATCGCGAACAAGATCGCCTGTCGCGCACGCTCCGGGTCCTTGCCGCGCTTCTCGTAGAGCTCCGCGGTCTCGCGAAGCACCGCAACCTTGTCACTAGAAGCGGTGGCCAATTCAAATCGATCTTCATTCAAGCGAATGATGCTTTGCCAATCATCCGCCGCTTCGTAAATTGGGCGCAGAATCTCGCCGACCCGTTCCTTGCAATCGGGACGCATGCGCAATTGCTCCAGCAAGCCAATCGCTTCACGGTGATCGGGCACCAGACGCACAATCT
Source organism: Myxococcales bacterium (assembly GCA_050263495.1). Lineage (GTDB taxonomy): Bacteria > Myxococcota_A > Polyangia > Polyangiales > Polyangiaceae > FEN-1139. Next base: position 4,460 of record JBLNFG010001154.1, read on the forward strand.
CTTCTAGTTGATCGATCGCACGTGACGATGACTTGATCTCATCGAGTAGCAGCTTGACCAACTGGATCCGATACACGCTCGACTCCGCCGGATCGAGTAGCTGTTCCGAACGGCGTTGTAGGAGCTCCGCCAGATCATCCCACCGCTTCTCGCGGCCGTAGAGATCCGTTAGGGCATCCAGCGTACGCGCGTCGCGCTCGTCGACGTCGAGGGCTTCGCGTAATGTGTTGATCGCCGCGGTGGACTCGCCGATGTAGTGCTGCAACGAGGCGATCATGTGCAGCGCGCGCAGACGCTCCTCGGTGTCGAAACGGTGCTCCAGCGAGCTGCGATAGAGCTCGATGCGCTCCGCGTGGCTGCCCTTCTTGACCAGGATCGCGTCAATCGCCGCAAACAGCCCCGCATCCTCAGGATTGAACGCGAGCGCGCGACGATAATGCGCCAGCGACCGCTCGAGATCGCCTTGCGCTTCGAAGAGTTGACCAGAGCGAGCAGCCAGCTCAGCCGTGCTCGCGTCATCGGTCGTAACCGCCTCGAGCTCGGTCGCGTAGATATCCGCCAGGCGCTTCTCCGCGTTGGCTACCTTGGCGAGTCGCTCGAGTTCGGAGCGCACATGTTGATCCGCCAGATCCTCGTGCAGTAGTTGCGCCATCGTCTCGAGGGCGGCTGGGTAGTCTTCGGCTTGTTCCTCGTGGATCTTGGCGATTCGGCTCAACAGCTCCCTGCGTTCGTCCGGAGCCGATGAAGCATCCAGACGCGCCTGCAATGCCACCATCACCCGACGCTGGTCGCCGCGACGATTGTAGACCGGCTCGAGCAATGCGCCGGTGCGTGCCCGCAACTCGACGTCCTTGTTCGTCTCGAGCAATCGCTCCAGCAGGGCAACGGCTGCGGCGTTGTCCGGCTCTGCCGAGAGTGCTGACTCGAGTTCGTCGAGAGCACGCGGCACGTTTTGGATGTGCGTCGCAAACACGTCCGCAATGGAAACCAGCAACGGTGCATGCGGTGCGCGATGCGCTTCGAGCCGACGCTGTAGTAGGGACACGAGCGCATCCCAGCGGGACTCGCTGCGATACAGTCGCTCGAGTTCGTCGACAGCGACCGCATCAAAGTCGAGATCCACGATGCGCTCGAACACCTCGATGGCCCGAGACACTTCGCCGAGCTTTTCGGAAAGCAGACGCGCTTGGCGCAACATCAAGGTCTTGCGTTCTTCGTCACTCTCCGCAACCTCGACGCGACGCCCAACCACCTCGAGCAGCCGAGCCGCATCGCCCTGACGCTCGTGCAACTGCTCCAATGCCTGCAGTGCCGTTCGATCATCGGGACGGATCTCCAGCGCCTTCTCGAAGAACTCTTGGGCGAGTTTCAGATCCGAGAGTTGGTCGCGGGCCATGGTCGCAATCTTGAGCGTGACCGAAAGCTGCACGTCGCCGTCGAAGATGTCCGTAACAATCTCGCGCAGCAGCTCCACTTGTTGTGCCTGCATACCCGCGCCCGCTGCCAACCGATCGAGGTGCTCCAGCCACGACGAGAGTTCGGAATGCCGCAGGGCTTCGCGCGTCCCGCGCACCGCGTAGCCAAACGCCTTAGGCATATCGCCCAACTGACGCTCGGCCACGTTCATGGCGTCGAGCAGTAGGTCGAGCCGAGTCGCGGGATCGTCTTCGGAGTCGACCTCGATCTGCAGCACACGCAGCAGCGACGCTCCGTTCTGCTCCGAGGCGAACACGGGGTGCAGTGTCCTTGCCGCTTCGCGTCGCACGAAGACCTCGGGCTCGTCCAGCAGCCCTAACAAAGCCGACCGGGTCGGCTCGTGTCGCGTGTCCACCGTAAGAGCTCGGCGATACGCGTCGAGTGCCCCCTGTGGGTCCGAGAGACGGGCGTGACGGACATTGCCGAGTCGGACCAGCAGTTCGAGCCGTTCCTCGTTGTTGGTGGTCAGATCGACGTGTTGTTCCAAACACTCCGCCAGTTCGAGCCAGGACTTCTGCTGCTCGAACAGTTGCGCCAACGCCGTCATGGTCTCGCCATCGGCACCGAACTCTTCCACGACCTTGCGCCAGGCTTCAATTGCCCCAAGCAGATCCGAGAGTTGCTCGGCGAGCACGTGAGCGCGCCGGATCGCCAACTCTCGGCGCTGTGCTGGCTGCGTCGAGCACTCGTGCCGGCGCAGCAGAATATCCGCCAGCTCGGAGTATCGACGAGCTCGTTCGAGGAGCTCGTCCAATGCTTCGAGCGCGGCTTCGTCGCGCGCATCCTCGTCGAGGCAGCTGCGGTACGCGATGATCGCCGCGTCAATGTCACCGATCGCATCACGGCAGAGTTGCCCCAGGCGGCGCAACAGCTCGCTGCGCTCTTCACTAGTTGCGACCAGCCGCACTTGCAGGCGCAGGTTGTCCGCCAGTGCCGAAGACTGGTGAGTGGCCTGATAGATCTTCTCGAGGGCGTGCGCGGCCGGCAGTGTCACGGATGGATTCTGCGGATCCAAAGCCACGATGCGCCGATAGGTCATCTCCGCCGCGGCAATGTCCGAAAGCTGCGCTTGTTCGATTTGGGCCAGCTGCATACCGATTTCGGCGCGCAGTGGGATAACGCGAGTGGCGTCGAACGCCTTGCGCAGGACCTCTACGATGTCCGACACGCGACCCAGCCTTCTGCCGATCTCGACCAAGCGCGTTCGCGCATCGCCGTCCTCGGGATCCAACGGGACGAGCTTCTGCAGCACCTCGAACGCGCCGTCGTCATCATGCAAGCGCTCGTCGCGCAACACGGCTATTCGTCGCAGTAAGTCGCGGCGCTCGTTTGATTCGGGTTGATCGACGTCATCCAGACAGTCGAGCCGAATCGAGAGTACGCGCACGAGGTCGCGCATCTCGTCGCGCGTCTCGTAGACGGTTTCCAGTGTGCGGGCCATTCGCGCCCGCAACGTCTTGATTCCGAGCAGACGCTCGGCGAGCGTGCGCGCATCGAAATCGTTCACATTCTTTTGTAGAAGATCTTCTACGTGCCCGATTGCCTTGTCTGGCTCGTGCAGTTTGTCGAGCAAGATGAAGGCAGCCCGCCGTTTGAGTTCAGTTGCTTCCTCTTCGGTGGCAATCTCGAGCCGACGGTTGAGCAACTCCGCGAGAGGCTCGAAGCGTTCATGGCGCGTGTAGAGCTGATCGAGGGTTTCGAGGGCTGCAGGATGTAGGGGATCAATCTGCAGAATGCGCTCGTTGTGACGCATCGCCTTGACTGGATCGCCGACGATCTCTTCCGCGATCAACGCCACCTCGGACAACATTTCGATTCTGCGCGTGCGATCCTCGATGAGCTCGATGGCGCGCTCGTACATTGCCTCGAGTTCGCCCCAGCGCTCTGCTGCGGTCAGGATGTCCTTGAGACGCCCAAACGCCCGCTCGTTATCGGGTTCGAGGACCAGCATGCGCTCGAGGTACGGTGTCGCACCAACCGGATCTCCGAGCCGTTCCTCGTGCAATCGAGCGGCGCGCTCGCACAGGGACAAATCCAAGTCCCGTGGCAGCTTCACGCTCAACACACCTCGCAGGCACTCAGCCAAGTCCGTTGGGCGACCAGCCCCTGACGCGAGCTCTTCGGCGCGATCCCACAGCGCCGACTCGTCGGGGTAATCAGTCAAGGTGCGCAGCGCGACGTCGAGCGCGGCGCTTTGCTCGCCTAATCGATCGGCATGGAGATGAATCAGCTGATTCACCAGAGAAAGCCGCTCTTCACGCTCAGGTGCCGATTCGAGCAGCACGGACATTGCCTGCGCTGCTCGTCGAGCTTCACCGGCGGAGGCAAAGCGACGCACCAACACCTCGGCGGCAGCTTTGCGCACAGATTCCACGTCCAACGTACGCTCGACAATCGAGATGGCACGCGGCTCTTGACCGACGCTGTCCAATACCCGAATGGCTGTCGCCAATGCATCTTCGGGGCGCGACAGCGACGTTAGATACAGCTCCGCCAGTGTCAGCTCGAGTTCGACGCGATCTTGCCCTGAAGCGAGATCGCGTCGCTTCTCGATCACTGCCGCCGCCTCGGCCAGCCGCTTCTCGGCAAGCAACAGGCGTTGCAGGGTTAGCAGTGCCGAGGAATGAGACTCGTCAATCGCCAACACCTTGCGGTAGGTCTCGATGGCTCGGTTCACGTCGCTCAGCTCGCGCTCTTCGAACAGCGCGGAATTGAGCAGGTACTCGATGCGCAAGGTAGGAGATTCGGCGTAATTGACGCGATGGTCCCACAGCCAACGGATCTGTTCGAGCCGCCCGTTGCTGCGCAACAGGTCCGAGAGCAGTGCCTGCACCTCGAGGTCGTTCGGAAGCTGAGTTAGGATTCGCTGATAGGTCTGAATCGCGTCGTCGAGCCGCCCAAGCTCTTGTGCAAGAGTCTTTGCCAGCCTCAACTCGATCGAACGTCGTTCGAGCTCGGACGCGCTTGGCGCCGCAGCGACAGGTTCGGGTTTGGCGGGCTCGGGCTTGACGACATCGGGAGCGGCGAGCTCAGGCTTGGACTCCTGTTCCTCACGCTTGCCCTTCTTCTTGCCCTTCTTCTTGGTCTTGGTTTCCGTCTCGGCTTCGGGGAATGCAGCCCCTGCTTCGGCCGGGGTTGGCTCAGCCGGTGCCGGCGCCGAAACCAGCGCAGACAGCCTTTCCTGCAAGGCTTCCAGGTACGCTTCCCACGCGCCCGCGGCACGCGTCGCGTTCTCGAACTGCTCGCAGATCACGTCTTCGGTTGGGAATTCGCTCCAAGCGCGGCGCGCGTGAGCGGCCGCCGACTTCTTGTCGAGCAAGCGCTGTCCCGTCACGTCCACGAGCTTGCCAAACAGAACCATTCGCTCTTTGGGATCTTGAGTCGTCGTCAGCAATAGTTCGTAAAGCGCTGGTAACCGCGACCACTTCTCGTCGACTTCGTAGATTGGCACCAAGGCCGTTGCGGCGCGCACATCAGTCGGGTCAACCGACAGGATGCGCTCATAGGAGCGCGCGGCGCGCTCCGGTTGACCAAGCTTGTCCGTGTAGATGGCCGCTGCGCGGTACGAGAGTTGAGTTTTGAGCGAACCGTCGGTAATTCGATCAGCCGTGTTGCTCAGTACTTCGACCAAGCCCTCCCAGTCGTTCTGAGAAGCGTATAGGTCGTTCAGTGCGTCGTAGTTGGCGGCTTGCAGATAAGCATCGCGCAGTACGCGAAGGGCGCGCGGATGCCCCGCCTGTAGCTCGAGCACGCGGCACCAGGCCTTGATGCTCGAGCTGCTGTCAGCGAGATGATCGGAATAGACCGACCCCAACTTTTGGAGCACGGCAATGCGCGACGCATCGTCAGGAGCAAGCCCCACTCGCCGCTCCAATGCGTACGCCAAGGTTGCCCAATCCTTACTCCGTTCCGCGTGCTTCTCGAGTGCATCGAGGACCTCGACTCGTTCCTCGTCTTCGTCAAGAATCTGTCGGAACAGCTGCACCGCGTCGTCCGGCTTGTGCAGACGCTCGGAGGCAAGCTGCGCCATCTCCTTGAGCAGTGTCGTGCGCTGACCTTTTGGCTTCTTTGCTGCCTCTCGCGCTAACAGATCGAAGAGTGGTCCCCAGGTGCGACGTCTACGATAGAGCTCGTTCAATCGATCGAGCGCCTCGACGTCGTCGGGGTCGACCGCCAAGAGCGCCTCGTACGCTTCGGTGGCATTCTGATAATTTGAGAACTGCTCCAACCAGCGGCGCGCTGCGGCGCGATACAGGTTCTTCTTCTCCTCGACGTCGGACGTAAGCTCGGCGAGTTTCAGTTGATAGGTAAGGAGCTCGCGGTGACGGCCCAGTCGCTCGTAGAGCATGACCAACTCGCGAAGCTCTTCCACGTCGTTGGCGTCGACCTTCTCGTCCAACTGCACGATCTGGTGCAGTACGGTTACGAGCGAAGCGTCGCTGCGGATATACTGCCGATAGACACCAGCGACTTCGCGTAAAATCGCGAGGCGCTTGGCGTACTCTTCCGCCGGGGTTCGCTCCAACTGTTGCCGCAATAGCTCGACCAATGCCGTGAAGCCTTGGGTCGCCTTGTACAGGCGCTTGAGCGCATCACGTGCCATCTCGCTGTCGGGGTCTTGACGGAGTACCCCCTTGTACTGCTCGATAGCGCGTTGCATGTCCGCTTGCTGCTCGGCAAGCTCAGCCAATTCGGTAACGATGGTGGCCTTATCGCGTCCGTCGGGCATCGCGTATTGCGCGCCCTGCAACACCTCAATCCAACGCGACTCATCGCCAATGTTCTTGCAGAACTCGCGAAAGAACGCGAGCACGCTCTCGTGTGCGGGTTGAATACGCCGAATGCGCTCGAACCATGGCTCCGCGTCTTCGGGACGCTCGCGCTTCTTGTGGTGAAGCATGGCAATCTGGAGCATGTCGCCGACCACTTCGGGACTGTTCAGATTGCGTGTCTTTAGGTCACGCTCATACAGCGCAACCAGTTCGTCCCAGCGCTCCTCGCTCGAGTACAACTGCGAAAGGAACTCCATCGCCTCGGCGTGACCAGTCGCGTCGCGCAACAAGCGCTCGTACGCCACTGCAGCACGTTCGACGTCCTCGAGTCGATAGCGGTGCACCCGCGCCAAGCGCACCGACGCTGCAACGCGCACTGCACTATCGGTGGCGCGCGATGCAAGTCGATCGAGCACTCGCACCACTTCCTCCCAATTGCCCGCGAGTCGATGGCAGCGCTCCAGCATCAGGCCCGCCTGAACGTTCGTGGCATCGAGGCGTACGGCCTGTTCCAAGCGCTCGATGACGCGCTCGCGATCCTCAGTCTCGCTGGCAAATCGGAGTTCCATCTCCGCCGCGCGCATCAACATCGAGCTGCGGTACACGTCGTCCGTGGCACTCTCCGCCTCTTGCGCGTACGTCGACGCCAAATCACGCCAACGTGCAGCACGCTCGTCGTGCTCGGCAAGAGCCTGTACCGCGGTTGGAAAACCAGGAACCAACTCCAAGAGCTCTCTGTAGACCTTGGTTGCGCCGGCCTCGTCCGTCAGTTCATCGCGCCGCACACGAGCCAACTCTTCGAGCAACGCCTGGCGCTCCTCGATCGAGCGCGAAATTGGCAGCGCAAGCTCGAGCAGTTTGACCACCGCCCACCACTCGCCACGTTCCCGATGCGGAGCTATCGCTGAACGAAGCAACCGCGACAGTTCGCGCTGATCATCACCCTCACTGACAGTCGAAACGAAACCAGTGAGTTTGTCCCACGCCTGACTTGACTCGGGATCCGCCTGCAACTGTCCGAGGACACTGAGGGTTTGTTCGGAGATCATATCCACCCTTCTCTGAAAAGCCGAGGGGCAGAGTAGTCTGGCAACGACCATCGACACAAGCGCTGCAACGCACCTTCTAATCAGGTGTCCCTCGAGTCGGTTCGGCCAGGCGTTCGCCTTAGACAATCTTCCGACTGAGTTGGCGCGCGCGGCAGAGTTGCCCGAATCCGAACAAACGGCTAATCCGCTTAGGAAATGCTTGCATCGGTACACAGACGGAAGCGTCTTGCCGGCGGTTGGCGAAAGCCGTTGACATCAATGCGCACAGCTTCTTTCGTTGCACTAGCGGCGGTGTCGGCAATTGGATGCGATAGCTGTCGGCGAGATCGCCCCTACACGCCGTTTCGGGTGGACACGGTGCCCACTTCGCTGCCCTCGAGTGCGCCTGTTGCGGCATCTGCGGCTAGCGCGACCGCGTCACCCGCCACTGAGGTGGCGCTGGAAGCCAAAAAGCTGGAGCCGCCTTTGGGCCGGTTCCCAGTCGGCGCAAGGCAGCTCGAGCTACCCAGCGAATTTCTCGCGGAAGAGGTTCTCGAATTACCATCAACTGACCCGAATCAACCAGCGGCCCTCGTCTGGGTGGTTCCGGCAAAGCCGGGTCCGGAATGGAACGGCCCGGTGGGCGAGCTGCGCTGGTTTCCGCTTGCCGCGGAGGCCAAGAAGCTCTTCGAGCTGCCACCGTATCTTCCGAGCGGCCCTGACTGCAAGAATGAGGTCCGGCTCACGGCACTCAATCAAGTTGCGGTATTGCTCGACGTGCGCGCCAAGTGCGAGCGCTCGTTGCCGCAACGCACTCCCGACCGGGTGCTTGCACTTTTCTATCTAGAGCCGACCCCAGCATTGGTTTTGGGTTTGCGCGTCGCGGAACCGCCGGCGGATGAATCGCTCACCATCTCGGCGGTGGTCTCGGATCGCGACGGGGACGGTCGAGTCGATCCCTCATTCCGCTTTGATCTCGACGTGGTCTCGAGCAAGGCGCACGTAACTGCTGCGCTCGGATGGCTCGATCGCGCGGCGGGCGCGTCGATGGACGAAGGCTATTTCCTCACCTACCTCGAACCGGAGTTGTCATCCTTGGAGCAAAGCCTGAAGAAGAAGGCCGAGCTCAAGGGGATCCTGACGCAAACGAGCGGCTTGCGACGGCTCCTGGCAAACGTGTGCCTGCAATCGGCGGTTCCGCGTGTCCTCGACCTTCGGGGCGAAGCTATCCGATGTCCTCAACTCCAAGCGTTGGAAGCGCGCTTGGCCCGACTCGAAGTCGCAGCAGCATTGGGCCAGAACGATCCCATCGAGGCCGTGCGGGCCTGGCATCTGTCTTCGACATGGCTCGGTGGGCTCGCGAAGGGTGAACGCGACAGCCTTGAGAAACGAATCAAAAAGACGTTGCGGGCCGTCGAAGCCGAGGACGTTTCCCCTTCTCTGAAGGTCATCGCGCCGCACGAAGGTAGGCCCCGTTTTAGCCCGATGCAGTTCGAGCCAGATGGAACGCTGCTCGTGCAGGACGGAAATCGGACACTGACGCGCGTCGCCTTGGACGGTGGGGTTTCGGTATTGGACGGAAGCTCGGGTGCGACCGCATGGACGCTCCCGGTCGTCTCCCCGGATCGGAGTCGAATCTGGTCAGGCGTCGTCCCCGCCTGTGATCGCGCGGAACTCTCCTTGATGCTGAGCGCCCCAGACGGGTCGAACCTCTCGCTCACCCCCACACGGCTGCTCGCACCGCGTCCCGGAGTCTGTCGCAACCCGGCCCCCTTACCTCTCACGCAACAACCGATTGCGTGGAACAGCGAGAGTCCAATCGCGCTCGTAGATGGCGCGTGCTGGTCGGGAGCCTTGAGTGAACCTTGCCCAGTCCCGGATCGTCTCGGACCCGTGGTGCCGGGCTCGCCACGTTCCCCTGATGGACGACTGCTGCTCGCGACTACGGCGGTTGGACCCGTAGTGATGGGAGGGCCAAAGCCGGAACTCTGGCTATCTGCCAAGCTCGAGCCAACTCGTATCACGGACTGCGTTGTAGCGAACGACGCGCGCGCCATCGCCTGTGTCGATCGGGGTGCCGTCGTGTTGGTGCGACGCCCAGCTACCCAGAAGTAACGCCACCAGAAGCGCACCGGATCCAACGCGACCGCGTCGGATCCGAAGCAACAACGGTCGGCTCTCAGGGCGCCTTCGTGCGCTCGAGATAGGAGCGCGACCGCGTGTCGACCTTGATCCAGTCACCCTCGTTGATAAAGAGGGGCACGGCTACCGTGGCACCAGTCGAGATCTTGGACGGCTTGGTGACGTTCGTTGCCGTATCACCACGCACACCTGGTTCGGTCTCGACGATCTGCACCGTCATGTGGGGCGGCAACGTGATACTGACGGGGTTTCCCTTGTAGAGGGTGACCGTCACGTCGATTCCATCCATCAAGAAGTCCGCATCTTGCCCGACGGCTTCGCGACTGACAGTGATCTGCTCGCCACTCGTGGAGTTCATGAAGCAATACCCGTCGCCGTCGGGATAGATGTACTGCATCGCCTTATCCTCGACGTCTGCCGGCTCGAACTTCTCGCCGGATCGGATGTTGCGTTCGATGGTTCCGCCGGTGAGCAGGTGCTTCATCTTGGTGCGAGTGAACGCCTGACCCTTTCCTGGTTTGACGAACTGGAAGTCCACCACGATGAAGGGCTGGCCTTCGAACATCATCTTCAAACCTTTGCGAATGTCGCTCGTATCCATGGCGTTCTCGACTGTTCCGTGCGAGGCCGACTCTCGGCGCTCTGGGCGCCGGCCCTTTAGCTAAAGGACGTCCACCAATCAAGGAAGAAGCACCCGACGGATTTCCTTTTCGGGTTACGACCTTGGGTCAACAGCCGGCTACGCCCCAGAAAGTGGGCAGAATCTGCTCGCTTGGGCGCCGGAGTCATCCCACTGGCCGAAGATCCATCAGTCGTCGCTTTGCCTCGACCTCTGCTACATCCTCGCAGCCGCAACGGGGCCCGGCCCCGACAGTTGTGGCCTACCCCTATGGCAACCGAGGAGTACGAGCTCGAAGAGCTCAAACGCGAGATCGTCGAAAGCCGATCGCTAACCATCAAGACCAACAACCTCGTCAATGCCCTGTCGGCGGACATCAAGAGTATTGCCAAACGTCAACAGAGCTATGAGCGGAAGTTCTTCGTCAATGGCGCTACGGCATACGCCGTCACAATCTGCGTGATCTTGGTGCTTTCGAAGTTCTTCTGGGACGCTCGACTAGAAGTCGTCAAGATGGACACGAAAGAGGAGCGCGATCACCTGGCTCAGCTCGACAAGGAGTTGAAGGCCGCTCAAGGACGTGAAGACGCCACTGCGCGAGCCAGCCGCGCCGCTGCTGAGTTCTACGACTTGATCGTGCAAAACAAGCGCAGGCAGATCTTGGACAAGTTTCCAGAGATTTCGCGCCTCCCACTGACCAAGACGGAAAAGGCCGTGTTCGATGGTGCAGTAGAACGCGCTCGAGACGAGCTGTCGCTCATGGCGTACCAAGCCGGGCTCGACCACGCCAAGATGGGTCGCTGGCAAGAAGCCCAAAGCGACTTCGAGGAGTCGTTGCGGCTCAAGCCGAACTCAGCTCATTCGGCCCAGTCCACGTATCAGCTCGGTATAGCGTTGCGCGCCCTCGGACAACAACGGCTAGCGATCCCACAGTTGATGCGCCTGTCCGAGGCCTCTGCCGATCCCGAGGTAATGGATGACGCCACGCTGCTACTCGCGGAATTGCAGATAGATATTCAAGCGTGGAATGACGCGAAGACGACGCTGCGCGCATTCGTGCGGCGGTTCCCCAAAAGCGCTCGACTGAATGATGCTCGGGCCAAATTGGCCGAACTCGAGCTGCTTCACTGATACGACTAGTAGCCCCTCCCGGACTCGAACCGGGATTCCCGGAGGGAAAAGGATTTTAAATCCTCCGCGTCTGCCATTCCGCCAAGGGGCCTTAGTACTTGTTTTTGCTTCGTTTTCTCGCCTTGCGGCTCTTCACTCGGTAAGTCCTGATGGGCAATCGCTGGGCAATCAGCACCGAACAAGACTTGGTCCAAGGGTCGGAGCGACCCGAGGCCAAGCTCTTTAGCTGATCTCGCCTGCCGGCGGTAGCGATTTACCATCGCGCTCGACTGATGGCCCGTCCGGTCAGCTACCCACGTTTCGGTCCTTCCGTTCGCGAGCGAGATGGTGACGAAGGTGCCTCGAAGGTCGTGGACACGGATCTTGCGGCGGTTGGTCCCATCCTCGTGAAGCTCGGTACGCTGAACGCCAGCGGTCCAGAGATGACGTCGGAGCCGATCGGCGACCTTAGTGAGCTCGTAGGGCCCACCGTTGCTGTCGACGAAGACAAGCGCGTCGGGGCTGGGCTGACGTTGGTTGTGAAGCGCTCGAAGGGTGCGGACGACCGCGACATCGAGTGCCCAGCTTCGCGCGTCATGGGTCTTGTTATCGTCCAGAGCGACGCTGCCGACGTCAAGGTCCAGGTCTCGCCACTGAAGTGCGCACGCCTCCCCTACCCGCATTCCTTCACGCGCCAGGAACCCGTAGAGCAACCGATCGTTGTACGGAACCGCACCGCACCCAAGCAGGGCCGCATCTTCCGCGGGGTGCAAGAAGGGATAGGCGGGTGGCTTGCCCAGCTTCGGCAGAAAGCCCTTGGGTAGCGGATTGCGAGGAATCAGCCGCAACGGGTAGACAGATAATCCAAGGACCCTGGCGATGAGTTGCGCGTAGTGCCGGCGAGTCCCTGCCCGCTTGGCGCGCTCAGGCAGCATGCGCATGGCCTGTTCAGCGTGGTCCAGCGTGAAGTGGTCGATCGGAATGTCGCCCAGTTTCGTTCCGCCCAAGTCGAGATCGAACAGAACGCGAAAACGTCTCTCGTCGGCTTCACTGTCCTTCGCCTTCACGTGGTCTTCGTACTGCTCGTGGAGCTCACCAGAGGTCCAGCGGCTCGCGACGTCGCGGAAGGTTGGTGTGCTCTCAACCGCGCCGGCTTCGACAAGTTCCCCTCCGAGCAACTCGGATGCGGTCTGCAGAATACCCGAGAGCATTGTGGGCGTCGATGCAGCGGCCATATCGAGCAACTTGGCGACCGTCGGAGAGCCTGCCATGCCAACGCGACGGAATTGGCGAGCCAGCTTGGCGAGCACCTCTGCCCGTTCTTGTGCCTGATCTCTCGTGAGAGTTGACGCAAGTGGTAACGAGACCCGCTTCTTTCCCTCGATGGTGATGCGGGCGACCAAGCCAACGTCGGTCGAATAGACTTCGCCTTTGGGTTCACGAGGCATGGCGGGCCTCGCACGTGTTTGGTATTGTGTGCTTCATCTGAATCACTCCTATTGGTTCAGGTCCTGCCCTCGGTTGTTACTAGCAACGCGGGGGCACTTCTTTTCAGGCTGCTTGGGGTGGTGGAGGTTCGTGGGCGCTGTCCAGTTGCTGTTCGCGAGCGAGCGCCCGAAGTCCCATGCGAAGGACTTCCGCGACGCTTCGCAAACCGAGCTTGCGTTGGACTGCCGTCACGACCGCCATGTCCGCTGCGTTCAACTTCACGGCTTTGGTGGTCTGTTCCATAGCTCTTACCCGAAAAGCCCGCCCCAGCGTGACCTGGGTTCGGGCGTGGGGTGCCGCTGCTTTGGCTTGGGTTCCGCATTTCGCTGTGCGGTTTCCGTTGCTCCGGCGTCTCTCCGTCGTGTCCAGCTGCCTGCCTCCGGCTGCTACGTCCGAGGGTTACTTGTATCCCGCTCCCGTGCGGCTCTCTTCACCGGG
>JBLNFG010001155.1:0-10440 GCA_050263495.1 Myxococcales bacterium
CGACGCCTCACGCCGCAAGTGCGACGCCGTCAACACCGCGTCACGCCGCAAGCGCGACACCTCACGCCGCAAGTGCGACGCCGTCAGTGCTGCCACCGGAGTCCAAAGTGCCGGTGCAGCCTCCAAAGGCGGGTGAACGTAAAGCGCCGTCGAACCTCAAGAGTGATACCAAGGCGCAATCTTCGGAGCGGGGGAACGACGGGGCTGGGGGCTCCGATGCCGAGCCGCAAGGCAAGTCGTCGGCTTGTCCGACAGGGATGGTTTTGGTCGAAGGGGATTACTGCAGCAAAGTGGAGCACGAGGGCGAGAAGAGCTGGTACGACGAGTCCAACAAGAAGACCGTCTGTGAGAAGTTCGCGAAGAAGGCGCGCGGTGCTGGCGGAGCGAGCAAGAAACGCTTCTGCATCGACAAGTATGAGTGGCCGAACAAGAAGGGCGAGCGGCCCGAGGTAATGAACAAGTTCCACCAGGCGGAGGTCAAGTGCGCTGCCATTGGCAAGCGACTGTGTACCGAGTCCGAGTGGACCATGGCGTGCGAAGGTCCAAAGCTGCTGCCGTTTCCGTACGGCTTCGATCGAGACACCGAGATCTGCCACGGCGACGTGCTTTGGGATTCTCCGGATATGTCGAAGGTCGCGGCGCGTGATCCCGAGGAGCTGGCGCGGCTCTGGAAAGGCGTACGTAGCGGTTCTCAACCCGGATGTGTCAGCGATTACGGCGTCTACGACATGCCCGGTAACACGGACGAGGTCGTGGCGAGCGAGACTTACTCCAGCGATTTCCGCGGCAAGTTCGACAGCGTTCACACCGGTGGGCCTTGGTATAAGGGCGTTCGCAACCAGTGTCGCCCGAAGATCTACACGCACGACGAGGGGTTCTATTACTACTTCTTGAGCTTTCGCTGCTGCGCGGAACCCGACGGAAAACCCACCGACCCGCGCACGCCGAAGCAGAAGAAGCAGCAGTGGGGGATGGAACGCGTGGAGCGCATCGCGGGGTTCACCCGTAAGGATGTAGACGAGGCCTTGGCGAAGAAGGCCAAGCTTGGTCAGTGCGGCTGCAAACCAAAGGACGTCCGCTGCAACACGATCTGTGGAACGCTCTTGGGCAATTCTGCAAGAGACTTCCCAAAGAGCCATCGGGCAAATGCATCCACGCAAGGGCCTAGTCCCGTCGAGCCCCGTGCGAAGGCCAACGACCCCTCGGGGAAGAAGTAGTCCACGACGTGACTTCTGGACGAGGGGTACGGAGCGGATGCCCCATTTTACCGAGCTGCGGCGCGGTGAGAGGCTTGGCGGCACTGGAATTTCGAACAGTTCCGGCGCGCTACAGCCAGTACGCGAGGAAGAAGCTCAGCACTCCAGCAACTAAACCGGCGAGTATGTCGTCTAGCATGATCGAGACCCCTGGCGGTCCCACGTGCTGCACGCGGTCGATCAGCCAGGGCTTCGTGATATCGAGGAGTCTGAACAGCGCGAAGGCGGCGGCGATTGCCGGCCAACCCCACCCGCGGATAAACCAGCAAGCGATGAGAGTTCCAACCACCTCGTCGATGACCACTCCACCCGGATCATCATCGCCCACGGCTTTTGCCGCGCGTTGGCTGACGATCATGCCGATGATTGCCAATGCAAGCACCGCGAGTGCGTGCTGCAACGGTCCGCTTTTGTTCAATAGATAGTGCAGCGGCAACGCAGCGAGAGAGCCAACGGTTCCCGGTGCAACGGGCATGAGTCCACAACCGAACCAGTGCGCGAGCCAATGGGGTCGTAGTCGGGGGTTGCTGCGTTGCATCGAACGGACCCTAGCATCAATGGAAACGATGCGACGATTCGGTTCGAGAATGCATACAACCCCGAGCAATTTGGGATATGGTTGTCGGCTCGATGCGATCGACGGCTCCCTCGGGCAATGAGACCAGCAAGAAGACGGAAAAGCGCGAGTACATTCTAGAATGTGCTCAACGGGTCTTTGCGAGTCGGGGGGCGGCTGGGGCAACCATGCAGGAGATTGCGCTCGCTGCCGGCGTCAGCAAGGGTGCGCTCTATCTCCTATTCGATAGCAAGGATGCCCTTTACTACCAACTGGTGGTAACCGTCGTCGACAAGCTCCTTGCAAACATGCAACAAGTTGCCGCCAGCCACGGCTCCGGGTACGAACGCGCTCGCGCGCTGCTCCTTACGTATGCGCATTACTACGCCGAAGATGGCGCGCGCTTCCGCATTGCCCTTGGCTGGCTAGCCCCAGATTTTCAGCTCAACGATTCACTCCCGAGTGCGGTCGTGTACCGATCTCACATTGTCCAAATCATGGGGCTGGTCGTTGCTGCCGTGGAGGATGGCCAACGCGATGGCTCGATTCGGCCCGAGCTCGACGCCCGCAAGACGGTGTTGATCTGCTGGGGTGGCCTGTTGGGTCTGCTTTTCCTACGCGCTCGGTCGGCAGATGCCGGGCCGCTGCCGCCACAGGCCGATGCGGCAATTTGGAGCGCGCTTGGGAGCAATGGAACCGAGATGAGCTCGCAAGACGTACCCCAACTCATCGACAGCTACGTCGATCACGTCTTGTCCCCGATTCGGCGAATCGCCTAAGGTGTCGCGACGTGTCCGACGCGTCGCGACGGAGCCGCTATTCGGTGTCGCCAATCTTGCAGGACAACGTCTTGGCAACCCACGCCTTGGGCTCGGTGTTCCAGCTCTGATCGGGCTTCCAACGCAGCTTGACGTTCTCGAACTGACCGAGGAATTCGACCTCACACTCCGCGACGAAACGCTGTTGCCGCTGTTCAGGGATCCCTGCCCAGGGCTCGATGTGCATGCGCGTTGCGATTTCTGGGTGAGCCCAGACACCAGAGGCCAAGATCAACTGATTGTCGGGGTAGGTGCGGTAGGGTTGGATGACGTGCTTCTTCGTATCATCCAGCGGTTCCCCGGGTTCACGCGGGAACGGCTGTGCATCCGTCTTGTACTCACAGTGTTCTTGGCCGAACGTGACGGGAGTAGCGCAGAGCAGCCGCTCGTAATCCATGGTGATCACGGTCAGGCGCACCTTCGAGCGACCGCCAACCCGCCACCCACTCATGTCCGTTGGCGCGGGCTCTGGCGTCTTAATCGAGCTGTCGAAGACGAACACGAAGAGCATGCCAACGGCCGCAATCGCCGCGTTCAGAAGTCTGCCACCGAGCACTGGAAGCGGTTCGGGTTCGTCTCGCCGCGGCCGCCGTCGCGCACGTCGGCGCGCAGGCTCAGTGTTGGCCGATGGATTGCGATGGGTCGCCGCATTCGATGCCATGGGTCCGCTTTGTTAGCTCAATGCGACGACGATTCCCACCCCGATGCTGTTGAGTCGGGTGGTTTTTCGTCAGCGCGCCCGCTCATCCGTCGCTGATTCGCCGTGCGCAGCTTGAACTGAACCATGGTCCGGATGAACGGGGCAATAGGCTGGCCCGAGCGCCTGCACCAATTCGTGTGCCAATCGTTGATGGCCGAGCGGACCGAAGTGAAGGCCGTCCCGATATGGCGCAGCGTACGCGTCACACAGTCGCTCGGCGTCGCCACAGGCAAGCAGATGTTCGCCGTCCAAAACCAGATCGATCATCCCGTGGACTCGGGTCTCCCGAATCCAACGATTCAGCGCCAAGGTGTTCTGCCAGCGGTGGTCAGTAAAGTAGCGGCGAAAGCCTCCCCACGGAGTGACCGTGATGGCAATGACCTTGGTGCGGCGCTGCTGCATGGCGCGATACATCTTCTCGAGATCCGTCGCAATCTTGGCGACGGTGCGCTTTGCCGTTAGATCGCTGTAGAGATCGTTGACGCCACCGAATACGACTGCGTGGCTGTAGTCTGGCGCGTTCTCCAGATGTTCGAAGAGCTGCGCGCGCATTTGGTTCACCATCGCACCGCCTTTGGCGATGTTGGTGATGGCGCATTGACAACGTTGACTGACAGCGAGCAGGTATCCTCCGCCGCCCGACTTCGGATCGCTCAATGAATCGCCCACGACCAGGAGATGACAGGCGCGCGACAACGCACTGCCCTCGGCTGCCGCCCGTGGATCTGCTCCGTTCGATGCTCCCGCCGCCTCGTCACCGCCGAGCGCCGATAACGGAGTCACATTCCCAGCCGTTTGCGCCCCACCAGCTCCGATCGCGTTGGCTCCAGCGGCTGCATTGAGCGAAGCGGGCGAACCGGATCCAGCCGATACACTCACGGGAACATCACCACCGCAAACGAGCGAGTTGTTCTCTTCCCGATCCGCGTCTTTTCCCGCCGGCACTTCGACCTGTTGCGGGTCGCAGGCGGGGGCTGGGTTGGTTTGTGGCGGCGCGGCAACGTGCCCCATGCCGGACGGCGTGGGGCTTGGCCGATAAAGACTAGGTTCGAGCCGACGGCATCCGACGATCGTTAACGTCAACGTCAGCGCCCAACCGACACCAGCGCGGCAATCGCGCCGCAGACAACGGCTGAAGCGTGCCGCGGTCGAGAACAACGCGACGGGGGAAGCGATTGTGCTGAGACATTCAACCATCTGTCGCCTCCGTTTCTGAACCCGGGCTAGAGCCAAAGTCGTTGGGGCGCAACTCTGTGCTCTCCGACTCACGCTCAAACCAATGAAGCGCCTTGGCGTCGTACAACGTGCTTGGTGAAGCGACAAAACCCGTCGGGGGAAAGGTGTCAGGCCAAGGGTGGAAAAACTGCTTTGGGGTGGTCGATTCGAGACTGGACGCGAGCCACTCGGGCCGCACTGGGGCGGGAAACCGCTGCTTCGCTGCGAATAGTAAGTTCCACTCGCCGCGAGAAATGAGCGGCACTACCGCAGGCTGGAGCACTAGGCCTGCGGCTTCGAGCGTTGCGGAAATCGTAGCGAAGGTGCGTGGAGATCGTCGAGCGGACGTGGCCTGTACCACCAAGATCGAATCCGCGCTCATCCGCGCAGCCAGCTGCTCGTAGAAGTACTTGCTGTAGTACTTGCTTTGCAGCGGCCCCGATGGATCCGGTAGATCGACGACAATGACGTCAAAGGGACGTGGCTCCGTGCTCGCCAAGTAGGCGGCGGGGTCGCGTTCAATCACTGAAACTCGCGGCGAATTCAAGGCATCTCGGGTCAGTTTCCGGAGCCAGGTACTGCGACGGGCCGCGTCGGGAACCAATCGACAGCGCACCACCGAGACGACTGAATTGATTCCCGAGTCGCGCAAGAGCTCGCGTTCGATGATGCCTTCGCCCGTGGAAAGCACTAAGGCAGCCACGGGTTGTCGCACCCGCGCGAGTGCGGGCAGCACCATGGACTCAGCCCAACGTTTCTCATCGAAGGTCGAGATGCGAAGCTCGCCATCCACGAACAGGTGCATTGCGCCTTGGCCCGCGGTGATCTCCAAGGAGCAGCGTTCCGAAGCGGTGAGCGCGACGATCGGGTGGGAGCTGGAAGTAACCAGGTGCAGCGGCAGTCTGGATTCCACGGCGAGCGCTGCAGCGGCATAGCACAGCATCAATACGCCACCGAACCAGCGCCCCAGGACGGCACGGCGCCGAATGGCTGGGGCACTCTCGCGCGTGAACGGGATGAGCATCGCGGCGGCGGCAGTGGCTCCGGCAATGGCCAGGCTGGCGCGAACGGTACCGACAAGGTTCGAGAGCACCGCCCCGACGCACAGACCCAACAGGATGAACCCAAGGGGCGCCGGGCTTAGCAGGATGTGCTTGGTCGAGGCGAGGTTAAGGGGCGCGGCGCTGAGCTGCTTGAACCGCCTCGCCCACGCTCCCACTCCGATCATGGCCGCACCCGACACGGCGGTCGCCAACCACGCCGCAGCCTGTCCCTGCAAGAATGCCCAGCCGCGCAACGGCCCTGCAACGGCCAAGCCAATCGACGCCAAGTATGCTGCTGAGCGCGGCTCGATGCGATTCGCGCTCAGCCAACCAAGTACGCCGCATCCGACCAGCGCTGCGCGCATCGGCAGCAGCGATCCAGGTTCATTCTCGAAGTACAGATTAGGCTGAATGATGAGGAGCTGATCGAGCCCCAGCAGCACCGAAGAGACGCCGATGAATAGCTCGACGGTTCGAATCGTAGTTCCCGCATCGTGCGCGGTGATGTAGCCGGGGGGTGACTGGGATGCAGTCAAATGACGGCGCGACTCCGAGCTTTTCTATTTGCCACCGGAGTAGACTCCACCACCGCGATAGCCGGAAGAGCTCCTGTTGCTGGGAAGGATAATAATGCCCCCGGGGGTACCCGAGTTGGTGCCGGTGCCGCTGCCGCTGCTGTTCGAACTCGTGTCGTCGCTAGCGAGCGCGCCAATAATGCAGCAAACCAGCAGCAGCAGGAGCAGAAAGATGACGAGCCCCACGTACTTGCCGGTCTTGCCGTTCGTGCCTTTACCCGCACGCTTCGGGTCCAGGCCAAATCCGGCTGCGATGCTTGGCCATTGGATGGGCGCGCTGTACGTCCAATTCACTTCGTCGGGCGACAACTCCCGCGAAAGGACCGATTTGGCGTGGGCAAAATCCGTGACTTCGACCGTCTCGCCCGCGGCGCACTTCCAATACACCTCGCCCAAGACGTAGTCGACGGTCGCGACGTTGCTGTTGCGCTCTTGATAGGTTTGCCCGAGGTACTTGACGCGTTCTGGATAGCCACTGAGATCGACATCTGCGGGACTAATCGCCTGGGCCCAGAACCAGCCCGTTTCGGGATCATCGACCAGCCATCGGTAACCGGCTGCAGGTGCGAAGAGTAAAAATTCCTCCCAACTGTACTGCTCGCCGTCGAACACGGAACTGCGGCGCACGTACGCGAGACAGATGTACTCAACGTTATCGAACTTGCCGCGGCTCCCGATCGGGATGGCGGGTGCTTCGAGCAGTCGCTCCTGTTGCGAGATGACCTTGCGCTCTGCGATGTCACTGATGGCACCGCAGTACGGGCAGCCCAAGCGTTCTGCCCGATCACCGCCCAGCTTCGGCACCTCACCGCCGCAGCCAGGGCACTTCAGGTGCGTCGTCTGAACCTTGTTGATGCTGCGCGGGCCGAGTTGGGTCACGACCAACTGAGGCTCAGCAAAGACGTAACCGGCGAATACAGTGGCAGGCTGGGAGCCGTCACCGTAATCGAGCGTCAGAAATTGCCCATTCGGGCCGTAGCAGTCAGCGTAGAAGCGCACGAACCCGGGAGGGAAGGCGCCGGGAAGCTCGCCTTCCGCCGAACGGATCGTGGCTGATCTGTTTTCTGCGACGCGGAATACACCGAGCGGGCCGAGCGCGATATCGCCCTCGATGCGCAGATCCGCCCGCGCCGGCGCCGGAATGCCTGACGTAAGGTTGGTGACGTGCCAACGTCCTTGAGCATACGCCAGCCATCCCCAATTCTGGCCGTTATCGAAGGCGACGTAATACTCGTCCCAGGGCCCCGCACCATGATCGAGTTGAACTCGTCCGAGTACCTCGAAGGGGCGTCCTGCGAGGGTACCCTGATCTCCAACGGCGATGAGGGAGGGCGTGTCAGCGATCTCCGCGACTCGCCCGAAGTTCTGCAAGCCGCGGTCGGTGCGCAGCACCGTCGCCCTACAGAACTCGCAAATCTTGGCGACGGAAGATCCCAAGCCGAATTGGATCGGGGCTCCGCAGGCTGGGCAGGTTCCTTGGGCAACTGGCATGGCAACGCGCGTCAGCTACGCAGCATAGCAGCCGGTGGCGCGCTCTGGGAAGATCCAGAGCACCTGCCATGGCGTTCGGGAATTCTATCGGATCTGTGAGCCGGTATCGGCAAGCGCTTCGTCTACCAGGGCGCGTAACTCGTCAGCGCGGGGATCCGCTTTGGTGGAGTTCCTGCCCTTACGTGAAACGGGCACCTCTCCGAGCATGGCTTCGAGCTCGGCGATACTGGCATCTGGATCGTCGGCCGCCCCACGTGCCTTCTTCCCGCGACCGAACAACTTGGAAAAGAAGCCTTCCGGCGTTGGCTCAAGCGGGATCTCGCCACGTTCTAGGGAAGCCAGATCCGATCCAAACCGCTCCAAAATCCGTGGGCGATCGCGCAGCCACTCGTCCGCCTCCTTGATAGCTGTCCACTGCGTGATCTCGAGCTCCCTCTGCATCGATCGAATGTCGTGGCCGTGCAGCGTCGCGAAGAGAATGGTCGCCATGGCGAGCTCCGCGCACCCGAGCGCCGTGACCCGGCGGATCTGTGGACCGCCGCAACTCTTCGAGTAGATGTGCGAGCCAGCAAGCAGGAGAGGACCGAAACCCAACAACGTGCTCGTCAAGTCCGCGGTCACGTCCATGTTGTCGTACTTGGGTCGAGATGCACTCTGGGTCTCGACCAAGAAGATGAACCCAAGCGCTCGTGCCAAGTTGGTGGTGAGTACGACGGGTTGTCGCAGCTCCGTGATCGGCACCTGCACGCGCCAGCTTTCGCCCAGATCCACCAACCGCGGCTGATCCCCCATGACGTCCGCGGGAATGCCGCAGCCAGACCCACATCCTGTCCCGCAGCTCTTCGCGGGCTGCGAGCGCTCATGGCACGAACCATCGCAATCCTTGCAGCCTTTTCCCCCGCAATCGCCCTTGCAGTCGCCGCCGCATTGATGCTTTTCGCCGTCACCAGGCTCTTCCCCGCCAAGAACCCGAGTCTCGATCGGCACATCCGTCATCGCGGCGTGCTCCTGCAGTCGCCGCATCAGTCGTGCAGTGGAAGGAGCATCTGCCGTGAACGTGTCCGGGAAGAACTTTCCGTTTGGAAGTACGAGAGGCCGTTGACCGATCTCGGAGCCCAAATGGTTTTGAAGGGACGCCGTCCTTCGAATGACGTAGAGCAGAGCTTGTTCCGAGGGCAACACCATCGGTCGATCATACGATGGAACTCCTGGCGCTCAAGCGCCTTCGGGAGCAATTCCCTGCCTCGAGGCGGGCGGCGGCGACCAAGCAGAGTCGTCATGCCGAAGATGAAGCCGTTTCCTGACGGACACGACGCCGCTTTGCCATCTCCGCGGAAGCACTCGAAGCCGTGCCTCGTTGTCGCGAGTTCGGCCGAGCGCCCCTAGTGCCGCTCGCGTTCAGTTCGGCACTCGGTACCGTGATTGCATAGCTGAACTAATCAGACTCAGGGTTCGGGTCGAACCCTGAGAAGGCGAGTGGGGCGCAGCTGCGCAGAAGCCCCGCATTGCGGCGGCCAAAGGCTGCCCAAGTTTGTAGCAAGCGGCCCTAGCCGACCTTCGTCGAACGTCGCTCGGGCTCAGTCACCTCAGTGAAGTCACCCAGCCGCGTCCGCACCGTACTCTTCGGTGGCGCACCTGCGAGCTGACTCACCGGAACATCGAAGCTGGCTCGGTCGCCCAAGCCAATCACGTGTGTTCCAGACCTGCCAGGATCGCTGAGCCTGCGTGAGCGTTCCTGTTCTTCACCGTAGCGACGGTCGAGGCAGTTCTCGGCCTTGGCGCTATTGCAGAACGGTTCACGACAGGATTCGCACGCCTGATACTCAGGCGGGACATCGCTGATCAGACCCGCGCGAAGAGCCGAAAGCAATTGCGAAATTCTACCAGCCATACAGTTCCCTTTTTAGCATCTCTGAGCGGCTGAAAACGGAAGAAACTAAGCCTTTCAAGGCAAATAGGCCCCTTTCAACGGAACATTCGACCCTGAGTACACTTGCATTCGTACAAAGCTGACACATATTCCTCGATTTTCGGCTGCCACCCTGGGCCGGTCGACTGTATGTTGGCTCTGACCGCCTACACCCACCAATCACTCACGCGAGGGGTGCGGTGCAGGGACGGGCTCACGTAATCGCCTCGATGTGGCGGCGCGGCAAGTGATCAACAAGCACTGATTCTGACGGCCGTACCACGGCAAAAGCAGGCGATCGTCTCTCCGCGCAAATATCAGCGCGTACTTGCTTGGGCTGGGAATCGCGACTGCATCGAATCGCGACTGCATCGAATCGCGACTGCATCGAATCACGACTGCATCGAATCACGACTGCATCGAATCACGACGGGAGCCTATCTCATTGCGCTAGGGAGACGCGTTCGAGCAGGAGCTGGACTGGGTGACGTAGGTGAAGGTGGTCAGTTCGATGTACCTGACTCCGGCAGCTGTGCCCGGTGGCGAGACAGGTGCGTTGCTGGGCCGCCAAGATCTTGGGTTGCCAGCTCATGGCGTACACACCCTTGGACTCCTCGACGTGTGCCGCCTCGTGTCCGAATACGCCGCACATGCCGCAGCAGCCAACCGCTGGCGTTTCGAGCTTGAGCCCAACGGCATCGAACACCCTTGACCATGTCTTTTGCGAAAGCGGCGCGGCGGTTCGTTCCGTGCAATGGCCGAACAAAACGGGCGACGTACCCTGGGCGGCGTGGGCGGTTACGAGTGCCGACAAACGTTGGGATTCTGTCGCGAGCCAGTCTTGCAGGAGCTCCACACGGAAGCGGACGTTCTCGGC
>JBLNFG010001156.1:0-4549 GCA_050263495.1 Myxococcales bacterium
GCACCGCCTTCGGCATACGTCTTGAATGCGCCGCTCTCCTTACCCTGATGAAACTCACCTTCGCGATGAACGGCACCGTTCGGGTAGTATCGAACCACAGGTCCCTCGAGTAAACCGTTCCGATAGGATCCCTCTTCCTCGACACCTCCCGTGGCGTGCCAAGACGTGAAGCGCCCCTGCAGCTTGCCGCGGTAATACACTTCGGAGCGTGCGCGTTTGCCGTTCTCGTGAAACAGCGTTCTGGGTCCGTGCAAGACGCCGTTCATTTCGCAACCTACGGCACTTCCCGCCGGAGGCGCGCTCCCCTTCAGCGTTGCGCCATCCGGGCAAGGGGTCTTGCTTGACCACCAGGTTACGGCGTCCGTCTGATCCACCGAGGAAACTGACGGGATCGGTGTGGGCGCGACGTTCGTGTCGTTACGCGGCGCGCTAGCTTGAGTGTTCGGCGCCAAGCCGTTCGAGCAAGCCGTTGCAGAAGCAATGACGAGAGCGTAAAGGCAAAGCGTATAGGTCATTCCCCATTATGGTTCTGGGATTTGCCTTGGAAATGAAGGTTCTTTGCGCTCAACGGCGGGCAGCGTGACTCACCTTCCGACCCGATCGCACTCAGGCCGACGCTGCCCTCCGCTGCACGGCGCGGAATCACTCAGCTTTGCTCGTTACACGTCGAAGGTGCTTGCCTGGACCACATCGAGCGTTCAAGCCGAGTGCCCGACGATTGTTTGCGGCAAGTGCGAGTTCGAAAGACGTCCGCCCGTTTCGCGAGCCTCTACTGATGACCTAGCAACGTACTCCAAGCGCGCCCCCGACAGTACCGCGCCGCACAGGCAAAAGATGACCTAGCAACGTACTCCGAGCGCGCCCCCGACAGTACCGCGCCGCACAGACAAAAAAGCAGAGGCACGCTCCCGATGGACCGCGAGCTGTTCTCCCCCAGCGCCACACGGTTTCTTTGAACTCGAATCAGAAGCGCCCGAAGGGTGCAGAGCGATCTCTACTTGTGGCCGGTGCGCGTCCATCGGGATCCCCGCGCGTACTACACCGTGGCGACCTGAGAGATTCTCTCAATTTCTAGCGAGAAATGGCGCGATTGTTTCGCGGGGCAGAGGAAATGGCACAGGAAGATCGGAAGGTCGGAACAAACCCCTTCGCTCTTCCCCCCTTACTGTGCAATCAAAATGAGGGGATGCCTCAGCGTGGCGACCCAAGAACGATGAAGACGCGTTTAGGTGATCTCAGCGTGCCTCATGTGCGGCTCAACCGTACTCCTCAGTGCAACATCGATTCGTGCGGTGGGAGTGGGCTTGGTGAGCGGGATTTGTGGGAGCTTTGCGGTGGCAAATGTGCAAGTCTCTTCAAGAGTTGAATGGACTGCAGAAAGCACGGGCCAACCCTAGGAGTGCTCACACCTTACCTTGGTGGCTTCTATCATGGCTCAGTGTTGGCCGGCATTCAGCGAGTCGCTGCAACGCAAAACGCAGCCGTGGTGGCGATACATACCTTCGGAACTGATCTGTATCGGGAAGACGAACCAAGCGCTTTGCCTCTCGGTCTCTCGGTTCTAGACGGCTTTATCACGGTTAACGATTTCAGATCCGAGCGGATACTCTCAGCGATTTCGGAGAGCGGCAAGCCTCTGGTGTGCATCGGTTCGAAGCGATCCTATCCGGAGTGTTGTAAGGTGCTGCCGGACAACGCCCAGGGGACACGCGCTGCAGTACTACACTTGGCTCAACACGGACACCGTCGGATCGGCTTCGCCGGATACATGCAAAACTTCGACGTCGCGGAGCGGTTCGATGGATACCGTGATGCACTCGCTGAAGCCGAGATTCCGTTTCGCGATGACCTGGTTTATGCGTGCAGCAGCAGTCTAGAGCTCGATGGCAGAGACGTGGGGCGTCTACTCGTTGCGCAGGGTCTTCCCTGCAGCGCGCTCGTTGTTGGCACGGACAAGAATGCACTTGGGATCTTGTTCGAGTTGAAGCAGGGAGGGTACCGAGTGCCCCAGGATCTAGCGCTGATCGGCTTCGACGATATCGAGGGTGCCCAGTACTCCGATCCTCCCCTTGCCACGGTTCGACAGCGCTTCGATTTATTGGGTGAAAGAGCCGCTGAAGTCATTCTGGCTCGTCTGGCTAACGGCGCGCCGATGCCCGAGATAGTGCGCTCGCCGACGCTCTTCATTTCCCGCCGATCTTGTGGATGTGCACTCGTCAACTCGCGGCCGCCGTGCGAGGGTCTAGCCACCACTAGCGGACACGTTACCGCTCTACATCAAGCGCTACGCGACGCTGCAACGTCGCGTCACATGGTTGAAGTCTCGTTCGAGATGTGGCCGGGCGCGAGTCAGATTGTCGAGCAGCTTGCGGGAATTGCTGAGGAACGGCCCACCCAACCGTTTCCCTTTGAATCGGTGTGGGACGGCTTTCTACGCGTCAACCGCGATGTCGAGAGCATCGAGGGGGTCATGGGGTTGCTCGACGATGCAGCCCGAAGCTGGCCAATCGATGCTGTCAAACGACCCGCGCTCTTGAGTTTCGTGCGGCAGTTGAGGGTAGAGTTGATGCGATCGTGGCGTTCGATGGAACAGGTGCGATGCACGCACTACGAGTACTTTCTCGAAGCGAACGCTAAGATCAACGTGTCGCTTTCAGGTACGGACTTCCTACGTCTCAAGGATTTATCGTGGTTACGCTGGACCAGAATGCGGTATGGATGTCTGGCGCTTTGGCAACCGGCGCCAGGCGGCAGTGGGAGTCGGCTGCAGGTGATTAGCGAGTACCAGCCAACCCCTACACGAGATAACCTCGTTGACCATGGCTTCGCGCCAGAGTGCTTCCCTCCGCTCGAGGTACAGAACGAACTCGAGTCTTCACGTGCCAATGAAGCACTAATGATTGTGCCGGTCAGAGGATCCAATGGCAACCAAGGTCTACTGACAGTTGCGGGTCCGGTCGAAGTCGATTTGCGCGAGCACGTTGGCAATATTCAAGATTGGGGCGTCTTGATCGGAACAGCTCTCGAGCGTTCCTTAACGGAAGAACGACTGAAGAGAGCCGCACTGCGCGACGCTCTTACGGGCCTGCCCAACCGAGTTCTGTTGCTGGAAAGCATGCAGAAGGCGATGGCCAGCGCACGACGTGTTGCGGAGCGGAGTTTCGCAATCGTCATTCTGGATCTCGACGGGTTCAAGAACATCAACGACAGCGCTGGTCACGTCGCTGGCGATCGTTTGCTGGTCGAGGTAGCGCATCGGCTCGAGAGAGCAGTCCGCGAAGCAGACACGATTGCACGCCTGGGTGGCGACGAGTTCGCGATCGTGGTGCACGACATTACTGGCCATACAGATGTGATGGTATTGATTGAACGAATTTCCCGCGCGCTCAGGCAACCGTTCGTTCTCAACGGGGATCCGGTGGCAATCTCAGCAAGCATGGGTGTGGCATTGAGCTCGGATCACTATACCCTGCCGGCCGCAATGCTCCGAGATGCCGACATCGCGATGTATCGAGCCAAGCGCGGCGGGCGTTCGCGCTACCAGATCTTCAACTCCAGCATGCACGAGGAGGC
Source organism: Myxococcales bacterium (assembly GCA_050263495.1). GTDB lineage: Bacteria > Myxococcota_A > Polyangia > Polyangiales > Polyangiaceae > FEN-1139. The sequence continues at coordinate 3,574 of JBLNFG010001156.1, forward strand.
AGTCGAGCGGTTGCGGCTCGAATCGCAGCTGCAGCAGGCGCTGGTTCGCAACGAATTCGTGCTCCACTTTCAGCCTGTCTTCTCCGCGGACTCGGGTGAGCTGCGCGGCGCAGAGGCTCTGATTCGATGGCAACACCCGCAGCACGGCTGCCTTTCTCCGGCGCGCTTTCTGTCGACGGCAGAAGAGGCTGGGCTTGCGGTGCCGTTGAGCAAGTGGGTCATTGAATCCGCTTGTCGGGAGATTGTGCAGATCACGTCCGCCGGACAGCTTCCACTTCGGGTGAACATCAACGTTCCCGTCGAACACCTTTCCCAGCCTGACTTCGTCGACTTTGTTCGCGGGATGCTGGAACGATACGGCATCCCAGCCGAAAGCCTTGGAATAGAGCTGGTTGAGAGTAGCCTGATCGAGAATCGAGCCCACACCGTTCACGTTCTGGAGCGATTGCGCCATATCGGTGTCAGCACCTACATCGACGATTTCGGAACCGGATACTCTTCGCTCAGCTACCTCCAGTGTCTTCCGGTCACTGGATTGAAGATTGATCGAGGTTTCATTAGTGACGTCGATGCGCGTCCTCAACACGCCGCTATTGTCACAGCTATCGTCACCATGGCGCGTAGTCTGGGGCTGACCGTCGTGGCCGAGGGCGTCGAGCGAACTTCGCAGCTCGAGTTCGTTCGAGCGGTGGGCTGCGATTTGGTGCAGGGATACCTGTTTAGTCGGCCGCTTCCCTCGGGAGACTGGGAGCGCTTCTGCGAATCGCTGTCAGTCGAGCCCTCGTCGAGTGAGAGGCAGACTTACGAAGCGATTTCAAGTTCGCGCATCGCGGTTGCAGGGGGCTGACCTTAGGTCAAGCGGAAGCCGAGCGTGTCGACTGTAGGATTGCTTACGGGCGGCGGACGTGCTTACGACGGCGGACGTGCTTACGAACTGCGGACGTGCTTACGAACTGCGGACGTGCTTACGAACTGC
>JBLNFG010001157.1:0-4560 GCA_050263495.1 Myxococcales bacterium
AAGGATTGTGACTTTTCTTGAGATCAACCTGTTCGAGGGCGGTCAAGACACCTAAAGTCTGTCGGGCACTTTGAGCCGTTCAGGTGACTTACGGCCCATACCCGAAGTCCACACTGTTCACCTCGCCGAAAGGTGACGGATGACGGATTCTTTGTCTGCGTGCGTCGTCGAAACACCACGGAACAACCAGCGTCATGCACCATGCTTCGTGACACGACGTGTCTGTGCGGCGGCGCACTACAGCGAGCGAAAGAACGTCCACACGTCTTCCGGCACCCAACTGCAAGGGCAAGTGCTCGAGCAACTCTTGGGGGGTGTCGCGCACGAGTTGTAGAGATCCCCGGTCCCATCGACGATGGCGTTGCCGTGTCCAGACTGATGCACGCACCAGCGGAGCGGGTGACCACTGGAGCAGCCCGAGTACGTCGTGCAGACGTGGCCTCCGGGATTCAAGTACGGGGGAGCAGGAGAGGGCTGCGGTGGGTTTTGGGCTGTGCAGTGGTTGTTCTTGACGAAGCGGTCACGCATGGGGGCCGCCATGCCAATCGTACAGACGTTGTCAGCGAGACCCGCCATCTGCCAATAGGCGATGGGGTCGTTCCCGCCTTCACACCCACTTAGCTCGGCACCGTCGTAGATGGCGACCCCGCGAAAGACCTTCGCGCGGCCGCAGGCAATTGCGTAGCTCATCCCTCCTCCGTAACTAAAGCCATTGGCAAAGATGCGTGCCGTGTCGACGCAATAGTTGTCCTCGACCAGCTTTACCATGTCGTCGACGAACTTCAGATCCTGTCCGCCCGAATTTGCCCAACCGGCGTTCAGACCATCGGGCGCAACGAAGATGGCTCCGTTGTTCGATAGTTTTTGCAGGCCAAAATGGGCCATCGTGTACCCGTTCGAGCCGCCCGTATCGACCTCCTTTGAGTTGCCGCCATTCCAGTGGAACCCGAAGATCAATGGATACGGCTTCTTGTTGTCGTAGTTGTCGGGCAGCCTCATGGCGAAGCCGCGCGTGCCAATTCTGACGTAACCACCTGCGCCGGTGCCAACAGCCGTTCCCGATTCACCGGGAACGGCGCCAAATGTAACCGTCGAAGTCTTACCGCACCCCGGACTCGGCACAGCTGCGCCATCTTCCCCGCTTGCGGTTGAACCTCCACTCGTCCAGTTTCCGCCAAGACCTGTGTCCCCCTTCGTCGTCGTGCCACCGGTCGAGCTGATTCCATCAGAACCCGTCCGACCTCCCAAGGTGGTGGGGCGATCGGCACGGACAGAGCCGCCCCCGCTCCCCGCGGCGCCGCTCGCGGCCGCCACCTTACTACTAGCTCCGACGCGAGTGCCCGAGGCCGTGTTACCGCCCGATGCCGTGCTACGGCGGGCGCTGCTCGCGCCACCTAGTGCGTTGGTCCCGCCGCTCGTTGTGTCGCTAGGAGCGCTATGGCCTCGCGTCTGTCCCATCCCGCCCATGACGACGCTTCCGCCGGAGCTCACCAGGCCGCCGCCGCCAGGGACGAGCCCAAGACTTGCGAAGGTGCCGCCCGAGGCCCCCCCCGCATTGTTCGGGATAGTGGGATCCGTGTTGCTGGACGAACAAGCCCCGCTCAACAGGGCGAGCGCTACTGGAGCTGCGTGTTTTGGACTGACTGAGATCATGGTGTTCGCTCCTCGAAACCTCTCGACTTGGCCTACTTGACTTGAATGGCATCCACGGCGACCGGTCCTGGGCCTCGATTGACAAGGTTGAGTGTGTGTTGGCCGGCAGTAAGTCCGGTCACTTCAGCGACCAACTGTTGTGGGAGGCGAGCACCCGCCGTGGACAGATCCGCCGTTGCGCGGCTTTGGCCATCGACTTGAATCTCGAGCGTGCCGCTGCCAGCTTCTCTGGGCGCGTAGACGCGCACTTGGGTGCCGTCAAATGTGGAGGTCCAGGTCCTGCCGATCGAACTGCTCGTGGTGAGATCGTTGTTGTAGTCGCGGGTGCCTAGGTTGCACTTGCGGAGCCATCCGGGAGCCATGGCGCCAGGATCGTCGTCGTTAACCCAGTTCTTGTCGTGCGTGATGCGCAAGACCCGGGTTCCTGATGCCAGTTGCCGGTTGGCTATCGTCGGCAGCGCTTGCACCGATCCGCTGGGGGTGACCGTCAGCCCTTGCGCATTCTGAGCGAAGGTCAGTGCAACCGTTGAGCCAAGCAGTTCCACTTTGGTCACGGTGCCCAGAGTTGCGCCTTCGCTTGCAAGGGCTTTGAGCGTGATTGCGCCTCCATTCCAGCCGAACAGCGTAGCGTAGACGTTCCCCTTGTTGCGCGTGTAGGCAACGGTGTTGTCGCCCATGACTTCGAATGGACGCGAGCCGTACACGGCTTCGCCGTTTATCTTCAGCCAAGCGCCGACGTCCTTGGCAATCGAGACAAGAGCACTGTCGAGATCGCCTCGCCCACGCTGCGTGAGGTTGAGCAACATGGTTCCATTCCGTGAGACGTTCTGCATCAACTGCTGAACCAGCGTTCTGGCGTCCGTGTACCCTTGACCCGTTCGATAGTGCCAGTCCTGGATGCTGGTCTCGGTCTGGAATGGGTAGGCACTAATCTGGGGCTCGATCTGCGCCTCGGTGCTCCTGACCAGGGCGCGCTCCACGTAGGGAAGTAGATCGGGGCTGTTCTGAAAGCTGTTGTAAGTCCCACCTACACCCTTGAGATTGATGACCACGTCCATCTTGCCCTGGTTCCAGGTCATCGACTTGTTGTAATAGTTGGCGATCAGAGTTGGCGCGAGGAAGCTGAGACCCATGCGAACACCCAGATCTGTTTGAGAATCGCCCGCATGCTCATCGAAGTAGAGCACGTCGGGGTGATACTTGGTGATGGCGTCATCCACCCGCCACATGAATTGATTGGCAAACGGCGAACGCACCGAGTCGTCGATGGCATGTTTGGGTCCATAGAGGTCCACCGGATCCATGCCGTCCCACCACTTCCCTTTGCCGTCCAGTATCGTCTGTAGCGCATCATAGTCAACGCCGATCCGCGCTCCTCGCTTGTCGCTCGTGTAGCGGACGGTCATGAACTGCCCCCAGGTTCGAGCCGGGCTGTTGTGGAAACCGATCCCGAAACGCAGACCGTGTCGGCGAGCGCTCTTCTCCCAAGTCCCGACGATGTCAGTTTTTGGACCGACACGAACAGAATTCCAGGGCTGATAAGTCGAATCCCAGCAGTCGAAATTGTCGTGGTGTACGCCCATGGCCATGAAGAAATGAGCTCCCATTTCGACATACAACCCCATCAATTCGTCAGGCTGCCATCGATCGATTACCCAGTTCTCGCATAGGTCCTTGTAACCGTAGGTCGATGGATGGCCGTACGTATTGGAGTGATACGTGTAAACGGCGTCGCCCTCGATGTACATCTTGCGTGAATACCAGTCACCTTGTTCGGGCATGGATTGCGGGTCCCAGTGAGACCACGCTCCGAACTTGGCCTCGCGCCACCAGTCGGGTACCGTGTAAGCTAGACCAAGTGTCTTCCAGTCTGCTGCGTAGAGGCCACTGGCTAACGGCAACGTCGGCAGATTCCAGATATCGGGGGGCAACCCCAGACTACCGTTACCAACGATGATGTGATCCACGCTCACCGCGACATCACCGGTGGCCCGAGTGATCGTAGCGGTTGCGTTCGCTGGGATGGCTATGTCGATGATCGCGTAGATGAAAGAACCGGTGAGTGCACCCGAGGAGTGAACGTTTATCTTGCGCGCGGTCTGACCATTCAAGGAGACACTGATGGTGCCCACGGACACCGATGCATAGCGAATTGCGAGCTTGCTGGCCGCTGGGAGTCCCGTCACCTGAGCGCCTTGACCCGTACTTGTAAGTCCTACCACGTACCCGCCGGAAGCCGATCCATCGGTCACCTTGGTCGCGACGCCGACGGCCACGGGTTTGGCGGTCGTCATTGTCGTATGGCCGACGCCGCCGTTTCCGCCTGGGGCAGGGACGCTGCTCGTGCTTCCGAGGCCACCAGCGCCAATCTTCCCACCCGAGATGGTCGCATCACCGGTCGTGCTAGCGCCCGTTGCCGACGCAGTGTCCGCCGATTCACCAATGCCTCTGGCGCCGCCGCTGATTGCTGCGCGTCCCAAGCCCGTCCCACCGTCACTTCCCCCCCTGCTGCCGACGCCCACCGAGCTGGTCTTGCCACCAGTGCCGATTGCGCTTCCTCTCACCCCGATCGTCCCGGTGAGTCCGCCTGCGGCTTGCGAACCACCGACGCTGGCGACGTTCGTGCTTGCGTTCCCGGGTGGTGCGTCAGTACCGCTACATGCCGCGGACACACACAGGGTGACAAAGTGAAAAACGATCCGTACGGGGCTGTTCATCGTGAGTCTTCGGGGCTTGGGGTTATCCTTGCGCGCAAATCAAACCCACTCGAAGCTACAATCACGCGCGCAGAGGTCGTGAGAGCTCGAGAGAGAGCTGGAGTGGTGGTGAGTAGAGATGAATTTCCTGGCTACTCTTCTGATTGTCGCGGAGCCTCAAGACTTGGTACGGAATGCGACTCTGAAGAAG